>CANSFI010000046.1 GCA_947646095.1 uncultured Mycoplasmatota bacterium | reverse complement strand
ATGTTGATCACCTCACTAGTTATATACTAGCTTTCTTTACTAAAGTCCTTCTTTATTTAAAAAATGTTATAAAATTTCTTTTATAACATTTCAGACTGTTGACAAATAAGTTCAATAGTCTTTTATTTTATAAATAAATATAGTATAATAAATATGCGAGTGATAATCTATTCTCAACAAATACATTGTCATAACTCGCTTTTTTTGTGAAAAGATGATAAAATAAAGATGTTGAGAATAGGAGTTGATAAAATATGGCAATGACGAAACAAACACATAAAAATGATTGTATAATATTAAGTACATTAGAAAAATTAGTACCTAAGGAACATTTGGTAAGAAAACTAGATAACTGTATAAATTTTAGATTCATAGAAGAATTAGTGAGTGATTTATATAGTACAGGAGGAAGACCAAGCATACCACCAGTGGTACTTTTTAAGTTGATATTTATAAATATAGTATTTGGAATAAATTCAATGAGAAGAACATGTGAAGAATGCTGTTAATGATACTATAAGAATGTACAAAAAGAGGAAAATAAGGATGTACAAAATTGTACATGAAAAACACCTCCAAATTACATTCTTTTTGATATACTAATCTCCAGAAATGGAGGTGACAAAAATGCAAAATTTGAAAGGAGAACTGTTATGTTTGGAAACAAATGGTATAAAACCTAATTATTCAGAATTAGCTAGAATCTATGGAAAAGATAGAAGAACTATAAAAAAAGAATATTTAGGGTTAAAGGCTGAAGGAAATAGAAAAAAGAAAATTTCAATATTGGATAAATATAAGAATTTGATTCATGAAAAATTATCAGTTCCAGGTACAAATAAAAAAGCAGTCTATATGTTTATCATTATGAATGTCGATGATAAAATTGGAAGCTACTCTAACTTTAGAAAATATGTATCTAAAAATAAAGATGAACTAATACCTAAAAACAACGAAGTACATATTCGTTTTGAAACAGAGATGGGTAAACAATTACAATTTGATTGGAAAGGTCCTATTACATTAATGGATAAAAACGGAGAAGCCTATCAATTTTATATCTTCTCCTCTACCTTGTGTGCATCAAGATTACATGTATTTATATACTCTAAATTTATGACCTTAGAATCTGTTCAAAGGTGTTTAATAGAAACATTTCAGTACATCAATGGAATTCCTAAAGAATGTCTAACTGATAATATGTCGAGTATCATAAATACACAAAAATGTGAGTTTTTATCTGAATTTAAAACATTTTATTTTACCATTTACAATTTGAAATGTTCTTTGAATTTCATTTCCCCCAATATGAGTACAAGCAAATATTTTAGGTTCTTTAGAATCTGCATGATTCTTATTATAAATAACAACATTATTCTCTTTTGAAAGTAATTGATCTATTTTTAGTATTATATTTACCAAAAAATGTATTTTTTTTCTTAATTTAATACCTTTTATTTTATCCCCCTTATTGTAACAATAAATTCTATATTCAGCATAATATTCAACAAGTTTTTCAATTGTCATTTTTCTTTTTTCAATCAAATTCAATTTGTTCATAAAATTCCCCCTAAACATATATAGTATATCACATTTTTATAATATTTTATTATTAAATTTTATATATCATAATTTCTAATTAAATCCATTATATATTCTTTTAATATTTTATATATCATAATTTCTAATTAAATCCATTATATATTCTTTTAATATTTTATTATCATTTTCTATACTATTATTTAAAATATTAATTTCTAAATTATCAATTATTTCTTTTAAATATGGTCCTGGCTTTTTATTTAATAATTTACATATTTCATCAGTACTTATATTTATTTCATTTCTATTTTTAATTGGTAACTCATTATATCTTTGAATAATTAGTTTTTTATCAATTCCCTTTATTTCACTAGCTATACTACTTATATAAAGACCATATTTATATATATTATAATTATTTAAGATGTTTTTATTTAAAAGATCTTTTATCTTTTTAATTTGTTGTTTTTCATTACTTCTAAATGCATAAATATCTTTATCATCAAGTTGAGCCCATATACCTATAATAGAAGAAGTTTTTTTGATATTATCTAAATTAGATAGTTGTAAATAAGTATCTAAATTTAATTCTTTTATTAAACTAATTCCTTTTTCTAAATTATTTGATAGAAATATTTTCTCTAATTCTTCTTTTTTACGAAAATAAGATAATTTTTTTAAAAGATAACCATATTTTTTTATATATTTTTTTAGTTTTAAATCTAATTCAAAATCTAAAATAGTTGCGAATCTAATAGCTCTTAAAATACGTAATGCATCCTGTTTTAATTTATATTTAGGATTACCAACCATTTTTATTATTTTATTATTTATTTCTTTTCTACCATTTAATAAGTCAATTATAAGTTCGTTTTTATCTATACATATTGTATTTATAGTAAAATCTCTTCTTTTTAAATCATCTTTTATATTTTTTATATATTTTATTTTAATTGGTAAACGATTATTTTGATATTTTATTTCTTTTCTAAATGTTGTTATTTCAAATTTATATTTATTGTAATTAACTATTAATGATCCATATTTTTCTTTTGTACTATCTTTAAATATTTCTTTTAACTCTTTAGGTGTGGCATTTGTACATATATCAATATCTAAACTTTCTTTTTTTAAAATTAAATCTCTAGGATAACCTCCAACAATATAAGCATCAAATCCATTGTCGCTTAAAATATTTAATATTTTTATGGCATTACTATACATTATTCCTCCCTTAGAAAATAAAAAAAGAATGAAATAAATTTCATTCGCCACCCTAACGGGTGCATTTTTT
>CANSFI010000045.1 GCA_947646095.1 uncultured Mycoplasmatota bacterium | reverse complement strand
GTTTATAAATTGTGATGGGATTATAGGTGCGAATGAAGATATATTAAGTTATAACCTATATGCTTATTGTAGTAATAATCCTATTAATATGATAGATTTAGATGGTGAATTTGGTTTACCAAGTCTATATGATATAAATAAATTTATTGTAAATGGCTATACTAGAATTGCAGCATTTTTTGGTATTAATACTGTTTCAACAATATTAAAAAATCCTATTTGCGGTGATCTATTTGCTAATTCATTTTCACCTACTAAGAATCCAAAGTTGTCAGAAAAACAGAAGAATAAAATAGTGACAAAAGTTTCTGATTCGAAAGAATTTAAGAATTTAGTAAATAAAAATATCATAACATCTAATGGTAAAAGTTTTAATACTGGTATGACAAGTATTGAGTTTTCAAAAGGAGATTTACATTATTCTATTCAAAAAATGAATATACAAGTAATTGGTACAAAAGAAGGGGCAAATTGGCATATGAATGTTCATATTAGTGATGTATATGATTTTACAGAATATCGAACAGGTGGAGGATTTTCAAATTTTGCTAATAATATAGGTTATAAACTTCAAAAAGGAAATATTATAACACCTTATAAATGGGATATATATTTCGAAATTGATTCTCACCTATTACTTACCTAATTAAATATATATTGATGTTCATGTCAAAATAATTTATAATAAAGGAAGGACTTAGATTTTATATGAAAGAAAGTATAAAAAGTGTATTAAAAAATTTAAATTTTTCATTTATACTTGGTATAATAATTTTTGTTATAGGATGCCTTTTTGTGTTAATTAGTAAAGGAAATATATTGAAAACTAGATTACTAATATCATTAATTGGTTTTATTCCATTTATAATATTTTTAAGTATTATAATGATTAAAAAAAAATTTGTAATAGAAAAAAACAAAAATAGTTTTAATACAATAATATTCTTTTTACTTCCATTATTTTTCCTTTACTATTTTGTTTCTATTTATATTTGTGTTATAATAGAAGCAATAAATCCTATTACAGATATAAAATTCTATAAAAATAAAATAAAAGGAACAGAATTATTAAAAGTATTTCCAAAAGAAATTCCTACTGATGTAGAAAATATTAAATTTTACTATGCTCCAGGTATATTGCAAGGTGGAACAGAATATATTTTATCTTATACTGATAAAAATTTATCTTTTGAAGAATTTGATTTGAAATATAAAAAGATGGCAATTTGGATAGGATATAAAGAAGAATACACTGAAAACAATGGCTTGATTACAGGAATTTTTTCAAACACAATTGTTGAATATAAAAATGAAAACGATTATATTATTTATTTGATAGAAGGAAAGTGCGATAATTCAGGATATTGTAATCATGGAGATTATTTATTTGCAGCATTTAATGAGAAAACAAATGAGGTAATTTATAAGTCAGAACAATGGTAGAATATTGTTTAAGTAAAATATTTCATTAAAATGGTTATAATTATATTATATATTAAAAACTAATAGAAAAAATAAAACAACAAAAGAATAATTAATAAAAAGATTATTCTTTTCATTATATTTATGGTAAAGTAATACTTGAAATAGATGGAACAAATGTTATATACTATATGTATAATGAAGTTGATGATATAATAGGATTTAAATATAATAATGAAGTATATTATTATATAAAAAATGGTCAAAACGATATAATAGGAATACTAGATAACAATTATAATAAAATAGTAGAATATGTTTATGATTCATGGGGAAATATCTTAGAAATTAAAGATAATTCAAATAACAATATAGGATTAATAAATCCTTTTAGATATAGAAGTTATTACTATGATAATGAAACAAAACTTTATTATTTAAATTCAAGATATTATAATCCATTATGGGGTAGATTTTTAAGTATTGATGATTATATTGGAAGTTTTGGAACTATTAATGGTCTTAATTTATTTCAATATGGATTTAATAATCCAGTTAATTATACAGATGATGAAGGATCTTGGCCTAAATGGATAAAGAAATTAGGCAAACTTGCAAAAAAAGTTTGGAATAAATTTGTAGAAATTTGTAATGATTCATTAACTACATTAAAAAACGCTTTTGTATTTGATCACGGAGTTGGTGTTGGACTTGGTGGTTCTGCACAAATTGGACCAATTAAAGGACAGATTAGTACATATAAAGATATTAATACATTAACGATAAATAATGGCAATATAAATAGTAATGATTCAGCTTCATTCAGTTCAGGGATTAATCTTAAAAGTCCTAAAACTAGCGTTGGTTTAGGATTAGATGTTACAGAAAAAATGCATTATAACTATAATCCGTTTAGTTTGCCAAATAAAATGTTAGAAAATCCTAATTCTAGTATAAGTATTTTGAAAGGTCTTGGTTTTGAAAAATATGGCAGTTATGAATGGGATAATGAAAGCGTTTTTATAGGTATAGCTTTAGAGTTTCACTTTATAATAGGTGGACATGTAAAAATAGGATTTAATATTCCTAAACTATGGTAAAATTGAGAAGAAAAGAGATGATTTTATTGAAATTAAAATCAAAAAGATTGATGGCATCATATATAGATTTTATAATAAGTTTTTATGTTATTTATATTCCTTTAGTATTAATAGGGAAATTGTTTAACAATGATATAGTGATTTATATATTTACAATTATATTTTTAATAGTGTTTTATTATTTAATAATATATAAGGATTTATTATTTAGAAATGCCAGTTTAGGAAAGAAAGTATTTGGATTGAGAGTATATATATATGATCAGATTCCAGATAAAAACATTATAATTGATCGTAATAAAGAGAGTTTTAGAAAATTTTATGATTATTTTTTACAAATAATGTTAAATAACAAAAGTTCTGGTGATATTAAATATAATACAGAAGTTAAAGAAATAATTAAATGATTTATATAAAATTATATTTAAAACTGTAAAAGAATAATCAATAAAAAGATTATTCTTTTAGTTATGTTTATAGTAAAGTAATACTTGAAATAGATGGTAATAATAGTATATACTATATGTA
>CANSFI010000044.1 GCA_947646095.1 uncultured Mycoplasmatota bacterium | reverse complement strand
CTAATACTTATTCCTTAAGTTGACAGCATTGATGTAAATCCTTTTCTTTTCATTTCAATTCTCCTTACTATTCTATATTAATTTTATAACATAATAGGTTTAATTTTGTCTGTCTTTTATTTTACATTAATTTAATTTGAAAATTGAAATTATAACATAAACTTAAATACAAAAAAACTTCTAGATTTTTCTAGAAATATTACTATAATCAAATATTTAAATTATTAATATACTCAATAAAATATAACGGTATATTAATTATTTTTCCATCTTTAGTTAAATTATTCATAGAAAATCTGAAAGATATTTCATTATCATTATTTGAATTAAATTTTGTTAAACTATTATGATTAGTTGTTTTGTCTGATTTTACTTCGATTGGAATTATCTTGTTTTTTCTTTGAATAACAAAATCAATTTCATTTCTATCAAATGTATAATAATTTGGGGTATTATCTAATAAATAATTTAATACATTTACTACATAATTTTCAGTAAATGATCCCTTGAATTCTTCTAGAAGTTTATTACCCTCTAAAATAATGCTACTATCTAAATTGGACATTCTTCTAAGTAAACCAACATCGTTCATATAAATTTTATAAGATGATAAATCATTATATGCTTTTAATGGAAATGCACATTTATTTACTAAATAACATTTATAAATAAGATTAGTATCTTTTAACCAATTTAATGCTCCTTCATATTCTCTTGCTCTAGCTCCTTTTTTTACCACTTGATAAACAAATTTTTTATTTTCTCTAGCCAGTTGGGATGGCACATTATTCCAAATTAAAGAAATTTTATTTGCTTCATTAATATCTGTATGTTTAGAAAAATCATTTTCATATGCATCTAAAATAGCTTGTTGTATGTTATCTACTTTTTCTATATCTTTATTATTTATCCAGCTATTAACTACTTCTGGCATTCCTCCTATAATATAATATATTTTCAATTTTTCTATAAGTTGGTGTTCAAAAATTTTAGGTATTTCTACAATATCAACTGTTTTTTTCATAAATTCAACTAAATTATCACATTTATCAGCTATTAAAAATTCACTAAAAGTCATAGGGTATAAATTTAAAAAATCTACTTTACCAACAGGAAATGATGTTTTAGATAATCTAATTCCTAATAATGAACCTGCACAAGCTATATGATATTCAGGCGTTTCTTCGCAAAAGTATTTTAATGAATTTAATGCTTCAGAACATTCCTGGATTTCATCAAAAATAATCAATGTTGAATTTTGCTTAATCTTTTTACCATTAGCTAGTGATAATTGTTCAATTATTCTTTTAGGATCCTTGGAATGTTTAAATAATTCTTTTAATCCTTCATCAAAGTCAAAGTTAAAGTATGCAACATCATCATAATTGTTTTTTCCAAATTCTTTCAAAATATATGTCTTTCCTACTTGTCTTGCGCCTCTTAAAATTAGTGGTTTTCTATCTTTATTATTTTTCCAATCGATAAGTTTTTGCATGATAAATCTTTGCATATTATCATCCCCTCATTAATATGATATCACACTTTTGCAAGAAATATCATCGTTTTTATCACACTTTTGTAATTTTTTCTTTTATTATACAAAAAAATTCTTAAGATCATACTTAAAAATTTTTTATTACCTATCTATCCTACCCATTCTACTGATGCAGCTCCTCATGATGAACCTGTAATACTATTCTCTGGTTTTTCTATTGTTAATTTTAGATTAGGATTATTTCTAAATACATTATTGGATATACTTCTTATACTATTTGGTATTGTTATACTTGTTAATTGATTATATTCAAATGCAGACCGTCCGATAGTCTCAACACTATCTGGTATTTCAACACTTGTTAATTGATTACTTCTAAATGCACTTTCTACTATTCTTACTGCCATCATTTTAGGTATCACAACATCTTTATAATAACATACATAATTTGTTAATACGCCTTCTTCACTCACCATAAAACATTCTTCTGGTGTATGTGTTAAATTAGTATATTTTTTTCGTTTAAATATAATAAATATTCTTCTATCTTCCAATTATTTAGTTTTAAATATCCATCATTTGGTTTACTTCCTTTAATTGAAATATTTAATTTTGTTCCATCACAATTTAAGTTTCCATCTTCTTCTACATTACATTGTTTTAGATTAAAGTCTTCTTCTAAATTCTTACCTGTTACTTCTAATTCTACTTTATTTATATATCGATTTATACTTTCTTCACCAGCTTTATCCTTGGTTTTACTTATTATGTTTATAATAAGTGGTATTGTAATTAAGGCTATTATAGATAGTATTATTATTACAGCGAGTAACTCTATTAATGTAAATCCTTTTTTTCATATTCAATCCTCCTATCTTTATTATACAGAATAATTTTTAGAGATTTGTTTTATAACATAAATTCTAAATACTAAAATTATAATTAATTTTGAATAATTGTCCAAAAAAACAAATATATTTAATTAGGTGATAGCATGAAAAATAAGTTCATCAAATCGACACTAATTTTAATTATTGGAGGAATGATTACTAAAATAATTGGTATGGTTATTAGAATTGCCATGACTCGTATGCTTGGTGCTGAAGGTATTGGTATATATATGCTTATTATGCCAACATTTACCCTATTTATTGCTTTAGCTCAATTTGGTATGCCTATAGCTATATCTAAACTAGTATCTGAAGATAAAAGAAATAATAAAAATTTAGTTTTTTCTATTATTCCTGTTTCTTTAACAATAAATATAATTATTATGATTTTTCTTCTATTTTTTAGTAGTTATATTTCAAATGACTTACTTCATGAACCAAGATGTTATGAAGCATTAGTAAGTATTGGCTTAGTTTTACCTTTTATAAGTATTTCTAGTATTTTAAGAGGATATTTTTTTGGAAAACAAAAAATGTTTCCTCATGTTATTTCTAATATAACTGAAGATTTTGTAAGATTAATTATTATAATAATTGGAATTCCTATATTTTTAATTAAAGGTATAAACTATGCAGTAGCTTTTGTTATTTTAAGCAATGTTATAAGCGAATTAACTTCTATATTAATTTTATTTTTCTTTTTACCTAAAAATTTTAAAATAACTAAAAGTGATATTAAACCAAATATTAGTAATATTAAAGAAACATTAAGTATTAGTGTTCCTACTACAGGAAGTAGATTGATTGGTAGTATTGGTTATTTTTTTGAACCAATTATTTTAACATCTGTATTACTTAAAGTAGGATATTCTAACGAATATATTGTTAGTGGGTATGGTGTTTTAAATGGTTATGTTATGCCTCTTTTAACTTTACCATCATTTTTTACTTTAGCTATATCTCAAGCTTTAATACCTATTGTTAGTAACAATTATTCAAATGGTAGATATATATATACTAAAAACAAAATTAAACAAGGTATTTTTTTCTCTTTATTAATTGGAATACCTGTTACTATATTTTTTATTACTTATCCATCATTGCCTTTAAAACTAATTTATAATACTAATCATGGTATTAATTATATTAAAGTAATGGCTCCTATATTTTTACTTCATTATATTCAGTCACCTATTTCATCCAGCTTACAAGCTATGGGGTTTGCAAAAATTAGTATGAAAGGAACTTTATATGGCATGATTTTAAGAACATTTACTTTATTTGTTGCTAGTACGTTAAAAATCGGATTATGGGGTTTAGTTATGGCAACTAGTATTAATATTATTTTTGTAACTATATATGATGGATACAATGTATTTAAGATACTAAAAAAAAGAATATAACTTTGACTTATATTCTTTTTATATAAACTAACCAATCCCTTTTTAGTTGTACAACGATGTAGTAATGTTTAATTAAAATCCCCTTTTTATCCCTAGTTTGAAAGTTTATTATGAAGTTAAACCGGTTTTAACTAAATTTTAAAATCTAATTTAATATCAAAATAACTTACAAATATTGGAACAATTCTAAATACTAAGTTATCCTTAGTATTACTATTCAATTATATTATACAGGCAATATATTGTCAATTATCTTATGTAAACAAAATGTATAAAAAAAGAATGAAATAAATTTCATTCGCCACCCTAACGGGTGCATTTTTTGA
>CANSFI010000043.1 GCA_947646095.1 uncultured Mycoplasmatota bacterium | reverse complement strand
AAAAGCCTGAGTAAACTCAAGCTTTTTTTGATTATTTGATAAAACTTTATTTTCTAATAATCTATTCTGTAATTAATATAGTGCTAGTGTTCCATTTCTTTTTACATATTTATCTGTTAAAGAAAAAATTAATATACCAATAACCAACCACAAGATCGTATTAAATAGTGATCCAAGTAGATAAAACCACCAATCATAAAACTTATTGTTAACAGCCAATCTCATCCAACTAACCATGGGACAAATTGGCAAAAAACAGGAAACAATTTTAATAAAAAAAGGATAGTTTTCAAAATTAGTTAACAAAATACCTAAATATATATATTGAAAAATAATTAAAGTACTACCAATTCTTTTAAAGCGCAACACTAAACTAACTATTAGATAACCTAAACCAATTGTTACAATTAAAGATAGTGTAAATGGAATTATAGTAACTAACGGAAGTTTAATCCAGTGACTAGTACATATCATCAAAACTACTAAAACCAATATAGCTTGTATCAAGGAAACAATAATATTAGCTATACTTTTATTAAAAAATAATCTCTTAGAAGAAATTGGCATTAAATACTGCTGTTCAAGAATTCCACTTTTAGCTTGATTCATAATTGTCATTCCCATTTGACTGACAGTATTTTGTATCAAAGACCATAAAACATAACCAACGACCAAAGCATTCAACGAGGTTCCAATTACTCCTCCGCCGACAAGCGTACCGCCCCAAAAGATAGACATAAACATTAAGACTAATAAAAAAAAATCTGAAATATAATTGAAAGGATATCTTTTGTATAAATATAATTGTCTATATAATTCGCTCTTAAAACTAGTCATCTTTCTATTTCTCCCTTAGCATAATGTTCAAATATTTCCTCTAATCCTCTAGTTTTCGTCTGTATTTTTATAATAGGAAGTCTTCCCAGTAAAGAAAGTACCTTAGGCAGATATTCTTGTTTCTTAATGATTAGCTGATAACTATTGCAATCTTGCGAAACAAGATTGCAATAACATACTAATCCAGCTGTTTCTTCTAAATTTAATGGTCTAGATAGATTTAAATCCATAATTATTTGTTTATTTAAATAATCTAAACTAGATTTTATACTATCTGAAAAGACCAATTTTCCATGATTTATTAATAATATTTTATTTGCAATTTTCTGAGCAAAATCTAGTTGATGAGTAGTTACTAATATGCCTACTCCATTGGAGGCTAATCTTTTCAGATTAGATATCATTATTTGCGTTGCACTAAGATCTAATCCCAATGTTGGTTCATCTAAGACCAAAAGACTAGGATCTGCAATCATGGCACAACAGATTCCAACAATTTGCTGCATACCTCTACTTAATTTCGTAATCGAAATGTCTTTTTTATCAAGTAAATCAAATTGCTCTAACAATGCTAATCCTTTTTGCCTAGCAACCTCTTTTCTTAGTCCTCGTTGCCCTCCCCAATAGATAAAATTTTCTATCGGAGAAAGAGACCAAAACATATTTTTTGATCCTTCCAATAAAGCCCCTGTGTTCTTTAACAAGGTAGTACTATTATTTGTTATCTCATTTTCTTTAAAAAAAATTTTTCCTTTATCGGGACTAACTAGATTTAAAATCATTTTTAAAGTAGTTGTCTTCCCTGCTCCATTTGGTCCAAGAAAAGCGACAATGTCACCTTTATCTACTGTAAACGATACATTGGAAACTGCATCTTTAGTTGCTTTTTTGTAAGTCTTAGAAACATTTGCTACTGATAGTAAAGTCATGTTTCTCCCTCCTTCTGTTGCTGCTGTCGCATAACCGCCAAGTCATATAAGAGGTGGATTAACGGACAAATCCAAATATCTATATAGAGTGCCATTAAGATTAAAATAAGATTGAGCATAAATAGAATCATGAAAGACACAAAAATGTTTGCTGATTTCAATATTATATATATATGATTAATCATAAAGACTAAACTAACGACTATAATCAATAATATTTTAGAGTTTGATGCATACATAAAAACTGGAACAGCAACAATTCGATATATACACTCCTCTAAAACAGCGGTTAAAGCTAGCATCTTTTTTTCTTTTATTTTTAGTACTAAAAGAAAAAAAGTTAATAGTAAAACAAAAATATTTATATATAGTTTTTTATAAAGCGAATTAAAGATTATATTATTTGGTATTTCAACTAACTGAATTGATAGGATTCCAATTAATATTAAATTATATATTTTATAAAACGAATATTTGGTATACGCAAATATATATCCAGCTATAGTACTCGAAAATAATACTATGAATAAATTAAGGCATAGGATGAATATAGTATTTTTCATTGATGTATTTTCTCAATCGCGGATGATTTAATTGGGGAAACGATGGAAAAGTCATTGCTAAAAATTCAGGTATAAATACTCGTGCTACTCTATATCCATTAACATACGGTGGCGTTATATCAAGAAAAGAAGATTGTGGTGCTATCTCCCTTAATCTATCTAATATTTCAGAAATGAAGCCTCCTAATAAAATAATTACAATAAATTTAAAAGAAAATTTACTGATACTATGGTAAATCCAAGTCATACCATAAATTTCTAGCCTCCTACCTAGTTCTCAATAAAAATTTCTTAATTTAAAGTTTATCTTATTTTTATTTTTTCACTTTTTAATCGTCATATTTGAAGATTTTTAATTTAAAGGTGGTAAATTATTTGTAAATAATTTCAATTTATTCTTAATTAGAAAATCTTTAATTATTCTGCATTGAGTAAAATCTTTTTTAAACCAAAATAAATAATAGTTCTTAACAATTTGAAACATTCCGAGATCAGGGATTGGAGCCAATTGATTAATTAAATTATAAGCTAATTCCACATCATTATGTTTATTATTTAAATAACAATTCTGTAAAAAATTGATACAAATCGTCCCGATTAACTTCTGGATATGAAAAGAGTATTTATCTAATTTACAATTATAAAAATTCCACAGTTGATAAAAACGATCATTTAATTCTTCAAAGTCAAATAAAAGCATAGAGTTACAAAAAAGTTGAAGTGCAGTTATATCTATTTCCCATTCTTTATTCTCAAAAAAAATTATATTAATTCTCGACCTAACTTTTTTGCTTAATGTCTTAATTCTATTTTGAGATTGCGCTTGTACTATCAAAGCTGTAAGTTTTAAACGTTCACTACAATTCGAATTAGAAATTGTCTCAAATATATTATTAATTTCTTTAATATCTTTATGATAAAAAGCTTGAAGTAGTTCAATTTCTAAATCTTTCTCACTGTCTTTACTATCGTGCAGCTTAGAGATAAATTCTTCTTCACTAATATTATTATGATCCAAAATAGCAAATAGATCTTTAGCACTAATCTCATTCAGTCCACGTTCAACTTTAGAATAATATGATTCAGAAATAATTTCCTTTACAAATTCTTCTTGAGTCAGGCCTCTAATTTTTCGTTCTTTTTTTAATATTTGACCAATGTTTTTCATTTTCTTTAGCCCTTCTAAAATTTACTTTTTAATATTTTAACTCCAAAACTAAATTTTTTAGAAAAAAGATGCTAAAACAGATTTCTTAACCTGCTTTAACATCTTTTGTTTTCTACATTATTTTCTAGCAGCTCTTCTTTCAAAGAATTTAACAATTTCAACAATGATAATCATCAAAAGTCCTGCAACAATTACAACTAACCATTGTATTCCATCTAATTCGGTCACATCAAAAATCTTAGTTAAAAATGGAATTTCTACCGCTGCCATAACTAAAGCAGAAATAAGAATTGCTCCATTAAACCACTTATTTTCAAATGTTTGTGCTCTAAAGATTGATTTATGAATAAATTTAGAGTTAAAGGCATGGAATAATTGGATTAATCCCAAAGTAAGAAAGGCCATCGTTAAAGCATCTGCATGCTGCATAGCTGCATTTCCAACGTGTGGACCAACATGCAAGCCAAGTTGATATGCACCTAAAACCAAAATACCTTCTAAGATACCTTGATAAATAATTGAGCTTGCAACACCACCGGAGAAGAAATTAGACTTTCTACCACGAGGCTTATTCTTCATAATACCTGGCTCAACAGGTTCAACACCTAAAGCAATAGCTGGTAAAGTATCAGTAACTAAGTTAATCCACAACAACTGCACTGGCATCAATATATCCCAACCAAGCATTGTCATCATAAATACAGTTAAAACTTCACCAACGTTACAACTCATCAGATAAAGAATTGCCTTTTGGATAT
>CANSFI010000042.1 GCA_947646095.1 uncultured Mycoplasmatota bacterium | reverse complement strand
TTTTATTTTACCATGTCCTTATTTTTTCTGTCTAATTTATTATAACCTATCCACTTCAATATTTTTTCTTTCTTCATAAGATAGATGACAATAATTTACCATTTCAATACCTCCTTAAATGACAAATAAATTGCTTAAGTAGATATTATATCTGTTTCTAAAATTTATTGCATACTAACTATGCACTTCTTATTTTAAATTACAGATTTCTAAAAAAGTAGGAAAATTGGAAAAAAAGTATTGACTTTCATTTTGAAACGAGTATAATTAAAAGTGCCTACTTGAATTGCAGGTGTAGTTCAATGGTAGAACCCTAGCCTTCCAAGCTAGCTACGTGGGTCCGATTCCCATCACCTGCTCCATTGAGGAATCTGCTCGGAACAATACCGAGTTTGATATATAAATCTATCGAAAGATAGATTTTTTTGTGTCTCGAACTCCCACGTGTGAGCTTGGAAGATATATATAAATCATCCATCCAAAAAGAAAGGATGGTGAATTATGTTAAAAGTTATAACAAAAGAAATACCTATTGATGAGGAACTTAAAACAAGAATTCAATTTATATGTGATTTTTGTAATGTTAAGCCAACATTTTACAATGGTTCTATTCGTAAAGTTGAGAAAACAAATATAAACTATATAGAGCCAAATAAGATAATAATTAAAGGCACTACATTTCTTGCTTTTAATCATGGTAGAGATGTTTATGTAGAAAACTTACAAAAACATATTAATATTAGTGATTTACAAGAGTTTATTAAAAATCTATAACTATTGACATTATTTTCAAAAGTGATATTATATATAACCAATGAAAGAGGTATGCTCTAGAAATGGAGGTACATCTAAGAAATATAAACACAAACACAAAAAATTAAATATTTTTAATATCAATTATTTTGAGGAGTCAGTAGTATTTAGACTTTATTAATACTGCTGTCTCCTCTTTTTTTGTAAAAGGAGTTGAGTTTATGGGATTATCTGATAAGGAAGTTAAAAAAGTAGCTGGTCTTTATATGCGAGTTAGTACCGAAGATCAAGCTCGTGAAGGATTTAGTTTACCAGAACAAAAAACACGATTAGAAGACTATTGTAGAGCCAAAGGTTATGAAATTGGTGATTATTATACTGATGAGGGAATTAGTGCTAAAAAAGGAAATTACAGGCCTGAATTTGAAAGATTAAAAGATGATATTAAAAACAAGAAAATCAATACAATGTTAGCTTTAAAACAAGATAGAATAACAAGAAGTATATTTGATTGGGAAAACATTATAACTTTTCTAGAAGAAAACAATGCTTATTTAGATTTAGTTAATGATGATATTAATACTACTACTTCAAATGGTAGAATGGTATCTCGTATTATGATGAGTGTATCTCAAAATGAAATTGAAAGAACAAGTGAAAGAACTAAAGTTGGACTAGCAGGTGCAATCAAACAAGGACACATTCCACATAAAGCACCATTAGGCTATAAACATGAAGATAAAAAATTAGTTATTGATGAATCAACAAAAGATGTTGTTATTAGAATATTTGAACTTTATCACAATGGTTTATCTTATCAAAAGATAGCTAGTTTATTTAAAAAGGAAAAAGTTTTAGAAAAAGACAATTGGAGAGATAATACAATATTTCATATTATTGAAAATGAAGTTTATAAAGGAGATTTTGTTCATGGTAAAAGAACTAATCATCCTACTTACTATGAAAATGTTGTTGAACCATTAGTTAGTAAAGAAATGTGGGAAGAATGTCAATTTCAAAAGAAAAACAATTCTCGTGCTTATTCAAGAACTTTAACTTATATCTTCTTACAAAAATTACTATGTCCTAAATGTGGGAAGATTCTAGGTGGTAAAGCTTCAAAGAAAAAAGGTCATGAATACTTTTACTACTATTGTCGTGATTGCAAATTAACAGTTAAAGAAAAAGATGTTGAAGAACATTTTAAAACTTTTGTTGATGAACTAACTGAATATGATTCTATAGTTAACCAATTTTTCTTACCAATGGTTATTAAAAACTTTGATGAACCTAGAGAAAATATTACAAAAGAAATTGAAGCACAAAAAGCAAGATTAGAAAGAGCTAAACTTGCTTATGTAGATGGTGCATTTAGTTTGAATGATTATAAAGAAAAAGCAAAACAAATTGAAGATACTATTCAAATGTTACAAGACAAAATTAATACCGCTGATAAGTGTGATACATTTACTTATTCGGCTAAAGATATATTAGTTGCTCGTGATATTGCTTTCTTAAATAAAGTAGTTCATCCTGAAGAATATGATAGACAAATGAAACCATGGAAGAAAAGAACTCGTGAAGAAAAAGCTGATTTAATTATGAGTTATGTAGATAATGTAGAACTTGAATTAGTTGGCAGTGAATGTTTTGTTAAATGTGTTAATTTTAGAGAATCAATTGCTAACCCATGTAATGAATTATTTAAGAATGGTTATATAGATAGAAAACAAGATTGCATATTTGGTAATCTAATAGGACAAATAAGATTTAGTGAATACTTACCGGAAGAAGAAGTTGGAGAAATAATTATGAGGTTAAAGAACTATTATAATGTTTCTTATACTGAAGCAATCTACTATGTTAAAGACCAAGTATTCTACTTTAACTTTGTAGAAGATAATTCCGCTATTGTTAGAGTGTTCCCATTAGAAGATTATTATAAATTAGATCCAGATGTAAAAATGGAAGAATATAGATTTGGAATTATATATATCAAAGAAGAAAATATTGTTGTTACGAAAGACGCAGATGAGTTAAACAAATTATTCAATTACATTCCTGATGATAGTAATACTTATGTGGACTACTCTAGAGAGTTAAAAGATATACCTAGTAAACCTATTAGAATGGAACTCTTAAAAAAATAAAATGCGTGGCACGTTTTGTTACGAAGTAATGAAAGTGGCGATAGCATTTTAAAAAGAAAATGTTTTATGAAGATAAAATATTTTCATCATTACAATACGAAGTTTTGAAAGTATGTAGTACATAGTTTCATTACAAAGTATTGCATAAAGGATTCTAAGGAATATTCCTTAGCCCACTGATATCTTGTTAGCATGACAAGATATCTAGGGGGTTATACATTTTGACAAGCCAAAATTGAGCCATAAGAAAGGAGATGATTATTATAAGTGAACTTCCATATTCATTGCATTTAGGAAGCAATAAGAATAGAAAAAATAGTGTTAGAAGTTCTGCTAAAAATAATTTAAGTGGAACAACTTCAATGACTAATAATGGAATACAAAATGCTAAAACTTTATCAAAATGTGATAAGCATAATTATAGAAAATATGACAACGAACAAGAACAAATTGTAATTGTAAAAGGTACTTCTTCCCTTTACAAAGATGTAGAAGATTTTTATAAAACTGAATTTGAAGAAGCAAGATTAGAATACAATAATAAACAAAAAAGAGATGACAGGAAGATCGATGACTACTTCAAAAAAGTAAGTGATAATTCTAAAAGTGATTTAGCTTGTGAGATTATTATTGAACTTGGAGATAAGAAGTTTTGGGATACAAAAGATTTGGACTATAAACATAAAATGACTAATGTTTATTCAAAACAAGTTGATGATTTAGAATTGCTAATGCCAAACTTTAAAGTATGTAGTGCCATTATTCATTATGATGAGACAAGTCCTCACATGCATATTGTAGGTGTTCCTATAAAATATAATTGTAAAACTG
This sequence comes from uncultured Mycoplasmatota bacterium, assembly GCA_947646095.1. Lineage (GTDB taxonomy): Bacteria > Bacillota_I > Bacilli_A > RF39 > UBA660 > SIG208. The sequence continues at coordinate 617 of CANSFI010000042.1, read as the reverse complement.
GTATGAGTAAACAAGTTGGTAAAACTGATGTATTTACTAGAACTTCTTTAATGCAATTACAAGATAAAATGAGAACTCTATGTATTGAAGAATATAATAAAGAATATAACCTAGATGCTACTTTAAAACAAAAAATGAAAGGTAGAAATAGAGATATCAATGTAGCTGATATGACTAACTATCAAGAAACAAAAGAGTTAATTGAAAAACATCAAAAAGAAATAGATTCAATAAGTAATAACTCATTAGAGTTGAAAACTAATTCTAATAATATAAAAGAAGAAATAAATAAACTAAAAAAAGTTCCTTTAAGAGATGATTTGTTTATCATTTCTAAAGAACAAAAAAGCAAATTAGAAGATTATATTGATAAAGTTGATAAAACAACTGATAAATATAGAGATGTTAAAGAATTATCAGCAAACTTAAACATCATTACTAAACAAGCTAGACAGGATTCTAGAAGAATTAAAAACTTAAAAGAAAGTAATGACGCATTACAATTAAGAGTAGATACTTTAAGTGAAAAAGTAGAAACACAAGAAAAACAAATTAATGAATATTGGATTTATGTCAAGTTTTTAGACACGAAAAACTTTAGTAATTTAAAATTAAGC
>CANSFI010000041.1 GCA_947646095.1 uncultured Mycoplasmatota bacterium | reverse complement strand
TGAAGCAATAATTCAAGGCTATAAACCTGGATATGATCTTTCGACATTTATTGTCAGCTTAATCGGTGGCTTAGTTTTATGGGGAGTTGCCTATACTATCCTAGATTTCATTGAAACAGGAAAGAAAGAGCCTTGGTATGTTGGTATTTTCAGTGCCTACAGCAATGGACGTTTCAAGAACAGTTTATTTACTCTTTTTATGACCAATCTTTTTATTACTTTATGGTTATTCGCATTTATTATTCCTGCCTTCATTAAGGGATATTCTTATGCCATGACGCCATATATCTTAAAGGATAAATTTGCTGCCGGACAAACTGATATAGGAGCAACTGAAGCAATTACTGAAAGTCGTCATTTAATGGACGGACACAAGATGGACTTATTCGTCTTAGACTTAAGCTTCATTAGCTGGGGCTTACTTGGTATCATTACTTGCGGAATTGGATTCATCTGGATTGTGCCTTACTACCGTCAAACCAAAGCTAATTTCTATCGTTCATTAGTTGCTAATAATTAAATATCACATAAAAATAACCGCTATAGCGCCTGAGCGTTGTAGCGGTTATTTTTTATTCAATTGTTTCCTTATTTTCAAGAGAGACATTCCTATTATTTTTAATAAATTTTGGGCTTTAGTTCCACACAAACATCCTATTAAATCAAGGTTTGTTAACCTGATATGATCCTACCTAAGTAGACAACATAAATAATTAAAATTAGGATCATTTTTTATGTACAGAAAGTTATAACGTAACGTTAAACTTAAAACAGTTTAATCTAGTCAGACTCTTTTCTATTATTGTTTTTCATTTACAAACTAAATTTAACAAGATTAAACTTTTTATAACTAAAATGATTTGATTAGTACCCATACGTCCTAGTTCTACTTTTCAATCATTTCAATATACTTATTCCTCTTTTTCTGAAAATAATGTTTCCCTATTTCGACTATACAATACTATACCTATAGCCAAAGTTGTAAAAATTGCTATTCCAAAATTAATAGCAACAACATCAAGTACATTTAGTTTAGTTAACAGTATACTTGATACTACCATGGAACAAATTGCTCCAATTCTACCAATACTTGACCGTAATGATGTTAAAGATGAAATTCTTTCTACAGATACTATAGTTGAGAACATAACATTACAATAATATTCAACTAGTGTAAATATAAAGATTAAAAACATATAACTAAAAACGAAATAATAAGATTTAGTAATCAAAAAAAGAATCATTGACAAAGATAATACTACTATGATGCTAAAACCAATAACTTTTATTTTATTTTTTTTGATATTTAAATTTATACTATAAGTGCCTAAACTTATTAATTGGAAAATAATATATAATAAATAAAAATTGTGTTTATTGAAACCTTTATACAAAAACAATCCTTGCCATAATTGATAATGTGCTTGAAAAAAGAATTGGCCTGAAAATGTAAGAGCCATCATTAATTGCATTAATTTCGAATTCTTAACCTCTTTTAAACCACTCTTTATTTCCTTGACCAAGGTTATATTATCTTCCTTTGAAGCACCAACATTTTGTTTATAATCTAGTATTGAAATTATAGCTAATATTACCAATCCAATTCCTATATAATAAAATTTTATTCCTAATGCATAATATAACCACGAGCCAATAGTACTTCCAAGAAGTAAAGATATAAAGTCTAATTGATTACTAATACTAATAAATCTACCTAATTTTGATTTTTTATTATCTTTTTTTAGAGAATTTATTATATCTGCATCTAAAGTACCACTGTCTAAAGCACTCGAAATTCCATAGATGAACCAAGCTATTTCCATCCAGATTGTATTCCGCATAAGCAGAACAATTACCATCATTATTATTAGTAATATTCTTGATAAAACAAATAAAAATTTTTTTGAATAAAGATCAGCCCATAATCCACTAGGATATTCAAAAATAAATACTGCTATACTATATGCAGTTTGAACCATCATTATTTGGGCTAAAGAAAGGCCCTTTTGAAATAATATGATGGTCAAAACTGCATGAGGCAAAGCCGTTGCTACAGTTGTTAGTGCGTATGAAAGTAAATATTCTATTATATTCTTTCTTGTTCTTAAAAGACTCATAATTTTTATTCTCCATGACTACATATCTCGCATTTTCTATCTCTATTTACTTCTAATACGTATTTTTCAAATGTAGCACTATTAATCCCAAATCTCTTATTTAAAGAATTAATACGTTCGTAATTATGAGATAAGAACTCAATAATATCAGCCATTCCCATGCTGGCAGCAAGTGCATTATTTGTAAAACTTGATGGTGCCTCGTTATTAGCATTGATTCTATCTTCTAAAATTTTGCTTTCATTATGTCCACTAGATATGTCATCAGAAATAGATAACGCATTGTGACAAAACGGACAACTAGAAATACCAGGTATATAAAAAGGCCCTATAGCTGAAATATCATTTAAATATCCTATATTAAGAAAAGGTATTTCACTTTTTACACATGCTTTTGCAGTTAAAGATAATGCAGAAAAACTGTCACCAGATAGAATAACTAAAGTTTTATTTTTCTTATTTTGTTCAAAAATATTATGTAATACTTCTTTAGAAACATACTCTTTATATTCACTAATACTTAATTTATTATTTCTCTCAACCAAGTTCTTTTTAAGAACATCTACTTTATATTTACCAATATCATTTTCTGTAAATAAAAATTGTCTATTAAGATTACTTTTTTCAATTTTATCACCATCAATTAATTCTATTTTTCTCGGTGATAGTGAACCTATAGCAAATGAAATAAAATTTCCAATTCCCCCACACCCTACAATTACAAAGGTAGTATCTGCAAATTCTTTTGCAAGTGCATTTCCATTTAAGCCTAATGCATGAAAATATAGTTTATTTTTAAAATTTAAATCATCCTTTTTCTCAACATAAAGATTTTCTTTAACAATTAAATTATGCTCAACTAATGTGTCAAATATAGATTTATTAATATTATTTTTTTCACAAAATTTTATAACTTCATCATATGTTTTTTTATTTAATAAAAAATCTAAAATTTTTAAAGACTTAAGATAGTCGGCTTCACTTACAAAGTATTGTTTCGTTCCTACACCTAAAATCCCTTGATGATTACTACAGCCACCTGTTGCTAAATAACTAGTCTTGTAAAACATAATTTACCACCTTACTCATCATAAACTCTATAAAAATAAAAAGCTGATAATCTTCGTCAAAGCGTTGATTTATCAGCCTTTTTAGCCTATTCAATTTAAAAGCATTTTAACTTCTTAAATTGATTATTAATTTTTCATAATTCTATGCATAATTTTTTTATGTCCTTTCTTTTAATTTCTATTACATCATAAAGAAAAAACAAAAATATATATCGATATTTGCATAAACTATATTATAATTGCATATATGCATTTCTGAAAAAGGATAGACAATAATGACAATTGGAGAATTACTAAAAGAAAATCGCAAGAAACTAAATCTTACACAAAAAGAAATGGCCGGAACAATAGTTTCAACGTCTTTCTACTCTCGAGTCGAACAGGATAATACTCGTATTTCAGCCATTGATTTACTTAAAATTTTAAAAGTCCATCACATCAATATATCTGATTTCATTGATCAACTAACCATTAAACTAAATAATCAAACTGATGAAGATGAAATAATAGATACACTATTTATTGCATTTTTTAATAACGATATAGACACTGTCATGCAATTAAAAAAAAATATATACTTACGGGCATCACAAACTACAAAATTATATATAAAATTAATTGAAGCTCTTTTAAAACAAGATAGGACTATATTAAATAAACAGGATGAAGATCTCATCAGAAAAGAACTATTTAACGGTTTAAATTGGTCAATTCCAACATTAAAATTATTTACTAATTCTATGTTTATTTATACTTCTGATGAGTTATCTTTTCTACTAACTTCTATTTTAAATAAATATCAAACAACTAAAAATGAAACAGTTCAAAAGTTCATTGCAAGTATTTGTATAAATTTTTTAGATTTATGTTATAAAAGAAAAAACTTTACCTTTTGGAAAAAGGGAATATCTTTTTTGTTTAGTTTGCCTAGTACTCCAGAACTGTTGATGTATAAATTGCTTGGCAAATATTATCAAGCCATTTTAGAAAAAGATAAAACTACTATAGATCATATCAAGACCACTCTTATGCTTTCAGGATTTTCAAATTATATAGAATTGTTGCCTAACATTTAAATATGCAAGTTAATATTAGATATGCAAATTTTATTACATCTTCAAGATATTAATAAATAATAGAGATGAAAATTAAATCTTTAAAGGGTGAAAGAATTTATGGTTATTGTCGTAAAACCTACATTTTAATCATGTATAAATTAAACATTACATAAAAATAACCGCTATAGCGTCTGAGCGTTGTAGCGGTTATTTTTTATTCATCAACTAAAGTAATTCTTTCTTTATGGTGCTTTGGATG
>CANSFI010000040.1 GCA_947646095.1 uncultured Mycoplasmatota bacterium | reverse complement strand
TACTATTTTTTTATTAATTTTTTTATTATTAGTTTATAAAAAACATGATATAATGTTATTAGTTAAAATAGTTTGTGGAGGTATTAATAATGGCAAAAAAGAAAAAACGTAAGGAAGAAAAAAAATCCTCAACAGGATATCAAATAGAATTAATAGGTTTATTACTTATTTTAATCGCTATTATAGGTATATGTGAATTTGGTATAGTAGGGAATTTTATTAAATGTTTCTCAGCCTTTCTAGTAGGGGAATGGTATAATGTACTACTTATTTTAATTGCTATTATAGGTATATATATGATGATTAAAAGAGAAAAACCTAATTTTTTTACATCTAATTTAATAGGTTTATATATTATAATTTTATCTATTTTGATTATTTATCATATTAATTATATTAAAGAATTTAATTTAGAAGGAATGGAAGTTTTTAAAGAAACAATCAATAATTTGATGTCTTTTTCAGAAGGTGCCAAAATATATGGTGGTGGCATATTGGGAGCCATATTTTCATTTATATTTGTAAAACTATTCTCAATAGAAGGAACCAGAGTAGTTTGTATAGTTTTAATTATTAGTGGAATAATTATGTTTACAGGTTTATCTATTTACGATATGATAAAAATATTTAAAAATAAAACTAAAAATCTTGTTAAACATAAAGAAACCAAAAAAGATAAATTAGAAATAAGTAAAACAGAAGATGAATATGAAGAGGATGGAAAAATAGTTGTCTCTAGTATGAATGAACTTATTCATGTAGATGATAAAAAACAACCAGAAAAGGAACAACAATTAGAAGTAGCAAAAGAAGAAACACCAGGTATATATACTTGTCCACCTATAAGTTTACTAACAAGACCAGTTAAAACTAACAACAAAGAAAATGAATTGGCTATAAAAAACAATGTTCCAATACTAGAAACAGTTTTAAAAGACTTTGGGATTGATGGACATGTTGTAGCAGCCCATGTAGGGCCCGCTGTTACTCAATATGAATTGGAAATAAAAGCAGGAACTAAAGTTAGTAAAATAGTTAGTTTAGATAAAGAACTTGCTCTTGCCCTTGCCGCTAAAAAAGTTCAAATTCAAGCACCAATTCCAGGAAAAAATACAATTGGAATAGAACTTCCAAATAAAACTATATCAGCAGTTAGTGTTAGAGAAATATTAGATCGAGTTCCAAAAACTATGGAGGGTTCTAAATTGTTGGTAACATTAGGTCGTGATATTATGGGTAATCCTCAATATTGTGAAATTAATAAAACACCCCATCTTTTAGTAGCAGGATCAACAGGTAGTGGTAAATCAGTCTGTATTAATAGTATGATAGTATCAATCCTTATGCGTTCAAAACCAGATGAAGTTAAATTAGTTTTAGTTGACCCTAAAAAGGTAGAATTATCTATGTATAATGGAGTACCACATTTACTTGCTCCTGTTGTAACAGATTCTAAAAAAGCTAATATAGCACTAAAAAAAATAGTAACCGAAATGGAAAGGCGTTACGATTTATTTGAAAATAGTGGAACGAAAAATATAGCTGGTTATAATATGTATGTTGAAAAGAAAAACGAAACACTAGAAGAATATGAAAAATTAAAAAAATTACCTTTTATAGTAGTTATTATAGATGAACTTGCAGACTTAATGTTAGTAGCCGCTAAAGAAGTAGAAGATTCAATTATGCGTATAACACAGATGGCACGTGCTGCTGGAATTCATTTAATAGTTGCAACTCAAAGACCATCTACAGATGTTATTACAGGTGTTGTTAAAGCTAATATTCCATCTCGTATATCATTTGCTGTATCATCTAGTATCGATTCTAGAACTATCTTAGATATGACAGGAGCAGAAAAATTACTAGGTAAAGGTGATATGTTATTTTTGCCCCAAGGAGAGAGTATGCCAATTCGTATTCAAGGAACATTTATTTCTGATGAAGAAATAAAAGCTGTAGTTGATTATACAATCAAACAACAAAAAGCAAAATATGATGAAACATTTACTATGGATGAAGAAGATATGAAAGGTGCTACTACAATGGTTGAAAGTAAAGAAGATTATGAAGAACCACTATATAATGAAATAGTAGAGTTTGTAGTTACCCAAGGTAAAGCTAGTGCCTCACTTTTACAAAGGAGATTTAGATTAGGATATAATAGAGCAGCTAGATGTATAGACTTATTAGAAGAAAGAGGTATAATAGGACCTAACAATGGTTCTAAGCCAAGAGAAGTATTAGTAAAAGTGAAAAATGAAGCAGATGAATAGAAAAGGAGAAATTTATGATATTAAGCATATGTAATGATCCTGGATTTTTAGAAATAATGGTTATTGTAAAACAAACAATAAATGTTATTAAAATAGTTGCTCCTTTTATTTTAATATTTATGATGATGTTCGATATCATCAAAGCAGTAACATCTGGTAGATACGATGATATATCTAAAAATATTAAAAAAATACCTAAAAGATTAATTGCAGCAGTCATGATATTTTTAGTACCAACAGTATTAGAATTATTATTAAATTTAATTGATGAAAAAGTTGATTATGCTAATTGTATAACAAATGCTAATTATGAAACAATTCAAAACTTATATCTAGATAGAGCCGATAGCTATGTTACTCAAGCAGAAGAAACAGAAAATGAATATGATTTAAATCAAGCAAAAGCTTCAGTTACTAGTTTAAGTGATGAAGAGTTAAAAACAAAATATAGTAAACGTTTAGAAGTTGTACAAAAGTCTATTGAAAATAAAAAGAATGATAAATATCATAAAAACGAAGAAGCTTATCAAAAAGCATATACTAAATTTAAAGAAAGTAAAGGAAATTTAAGTCTTAATAAACTTTATCCTTATTATAACCAATGTGATGCAAGATGGACAAAAGTACAAACATCAGCTGGACTTTATGATTCATGTAGAAATGGATGTGGATATAACTCTCTTTCTATGGTTATATCAGGATTAAAAAGTAACCCAGATATAACTCCAGCAATTGTAATTCCATCAGTTATACCATTTTCTGGTAGTAAAACAGCTATATCTGATGCAGCTTTATATAGTAATAATCTAACAGTTCTATATAATGTAAAACCAGAAGTATTATTTTATCGTGGACAATCAATGTCAATAGAACAAAAGAAACAAAAAATAGTTGAAGCTTTAAAACAAAATAAACCAATAGTTTTATTAATACCAGGTCATTATATTGCTCTTGTTAGTATTAGTAATAATAAAATAAGCGTCTTAGATCCCTATAATCAAGTATATAATGGCAATTATACAATCGATGAATTATATGATAAATGGTATAATTACTCGAATAGATGTACTAGACAAAATATATGTGGATTTATATTCGCTGTTAGCTATAGTAACTAGGAGGAATTTATGAAAAAAATAATATGTATAACTTTACTTTTATTATGTATTACTGGTTGCAAAGATAAAATAGAACAATTAGATAAAATGTCAGAAGCAATTATTAACTATCATAGGGATTATAATTATGTAGTAAAAGACTTAAGTGAGGAAAATGAAAAAATATTACTTGATTTTAAAGAAAAACAAAAACAAGAAAATAAAGTTATAAATCTTACTAAATTAGAACTATTTACTGAAGATACTAAGAATTATGAACCAGATAGTGAAGGAGTCTATAAAGAAAATGGCAATTATTATATAAAATATAATGATATTGATTGGATAAAAGTTAATGATGAAGATTATATTGCTAATATAAATGTAGATGGTTATTTATTATGTATACCTAAATATAAATTCCCAATTTTATATAATGAAACTAATAATGTTAATTATAAATATCGTTTTATGAAAAAAGAAGAAAAAGATAATATTATCAAATATCATTATCGTTCTTATGGTGATGGAAGCATGTTAACAATTGAATATCAAATGGATAATAATAGAGTAAAAGATATTGATTTAATTTATAATGATTATTATTTATTAGAAGAAGAAAAAGAACCAGAAAGAAAAAAATCTAATTTCACTTATATAGCTTTTATGGTAGTAATAGCTGGAATACTAGGATTTATTATTATTAAATCTCTTAAAGCATATTCACTATCAAGAAAAATATAGTTTATGGTATATCTTACCATTTAATCGTTATAATTGAATTATTGGACCAATTAGTCTAATATACTCCAAATGTTTTATTATATTATATGTAAAAGGTGATTTTAAATCATCTTTTAACATATATAAGTATTAATTTTATTAATGAACCTATATTGTAATTTACTCTATAAATCTATTTTATATAATAAAATATTAGCCAAATAATAATATATTTAAAAATAAATAGAAAAAACTTAAGTTGATAATATTAGTAATTTAACACAATTTATTGTACAATTATTTTATAAATTAATTATGGATTTTTTTAGTAAATTAAAAGTAAAGAAATATATAATTTATGTTATATTTTGAAAATTTAATTAAAATTAATGTTATAATCTATATAGATAGGAGAATAGATATGAAAAGAAAAGGCTTTACTTTAATTGAATTACTTGCAGTAATAATAATACTCTCTATAATAGCCCTAATTACAGTACCAG
>CANSFI010000039.1 GCA_947646095.1 uncultured Mycoplasmatota bacterium | reverse complement strand
ATAATCTAACAAGTGATAATTTAACAATAGGTCAAGTATTACAAATACCAACTAACACAGAAACAACATATATAGTAAAAAGTGGAGATAGTTTATGGAAAATAGCCAATAATTATAATACAACAGTATCAGAACTTAAAACATTAAATAATTTAGTAAATAATAGTTTAACTATTGGTCAGGTACTTAAAATAAGATAAATATGAAGCAATCAATAATGGTTGCTTTTAATATTATTTAAAAGACTAATTGTTTTTTTATCTATTTCTTGATATAATTAATAAAGTTTAAAGGATGATGTTTTATGTACTTAAAAGAAATAGTTGCTCATGGATTTAAATCTTTTGCTGATAAAATAAATATTGAATTAAATAAGGATATTACTGGAATAGTAGGTCCTAATGGAAGTGGTAAAAGTAATGTAGTAGATGCAGTTAGATGGGTACTTGGGGAACAATCAGTAAAATCACTTCGTGGTACTGATAATATGACTGATATAATATTTTCTGGAAGCAGTTCAAGAAAACCTCTTAATGTAGGATCTGTTACATTAATTTTTGATAATAGTGATCATTATTTACCAGTAACATTTGATGAAGTATCTATTAAAAGAAGAGTATATCGTGATGGTACAAATGAATATTATTTAAATGGTGAGAAATGTAGACTTAAAGATATTACAGATGTACTTTTAGATAGTGGAATCGCTAAAGAAAGTTTTAATATCATTTCACAAGGTAAAATAGAAGAAATTTTATCTAGCAAGCCTAGTGATAGAAGAATAATTTTTGAAGAGGCAGCAGGAGTTTTAAAATATAAAAAAAGAAAAGAAGATGCTTTAAGAAAATTAGAAAGAACTCACGATAATATGAGTAGAGTAGAAGACATTATAAACGAATTAGAAGGGCAAGTAATACCTTTAAAAGAACAAAAAGAAAAAGCTTTAGAATATTTAAATATTAAAGATGAATTAGAGCATATTGAAGTATCCTTAATAACTAAAGATATAACAGATATAAATTATCAATATAAAACTAAAAAAGATTTAATAGAAAAATTAAATAATGAAATAATTTCTTTAGTAACAAGCACTAGTGAAAACGATGCTAAAGTAAGTGAATATAAACTAAATATTGATAAATTAAACAATGAATTAAATGAAAATAATAAAAACTTATTAGAAAATATTAGTAAAGTAGAAAAATTAAATAGCCGAAAAACAATTATTTTAGAAAGACAAAAATATAAAGTAGAAGATAGTAAACTTCATAACAATTTAGTAGAATTAAAAGAAACAAATTTAAAAATAGATAATGATATTAATAGTACTAATAATTTAATTAAAGTAAAAAATGATGAATTAAACAATTTAAATAACAAAATAAGTAATCAAGAAAATTTAATTAATGAAACAAAAAACAAACGTAGATTTTTAGAACAAACCTTAACTAACACTTACCGTAAACAAAATAATTTAAAAAATACTATTGAAAACTTAAAGGAATCAATTGAAAATAATTCATTATTACCATCAAGTGTTAGAAGTATTTTAAATAACCCAAAATTATCAGGAATCCATAATGTTTTAGGTTCTTTAATGGAAGTAAAAGAAGAATATTCTCTAGCCATTTCTACTTCTTTAGGATTCGCATCAAACAATATTATTGTCGATAATGAAACATATGCGAAAGAAGCAATTAATTATTTAAAAAATAATAAATTAGGTCGAGCTACATTTTTTCCACTATCAATAATAAAATCTAAAAATATTGAACAAGATATTCTAACTATCTTAAAAAATACTGATGGATTTATTGATGTAGCTTCTAATTTAATAAAGTTTGAAGAAAAATACAAAAATATTTTTACTAATCAATTAGGTAATGTAATAGTCGCTAAAGATATAGATAGTGCTAATAATATAAGTAAAAAAATAAATTATCGTTATCGTATTGTAACATTAGATGGAGAACTTCTGCATGTTGGAGGTTCTATTACAGGTGGTACTAGTAGTAGTAGAAATGTTATATCTATTAAATATGATTTAGAAAATAAATTAAAAGAATATAAAAAAATAACAGATGAGATTAAATTATTAGAAGATAATATTAATATTACTGATAATGAATTAAAAACATTAGAAGATACATTATATTTAATTAATAAAGATAAAATAATATGTATAAATGAATTAGATACATATAATAAATCTTTATTAGAATTAAATAATAGATTAGATGATTTAAAACTAGAAATAAAAAGTATTCAAAATAAACTTGATAATAATTTAACAAGTGAAGAGGAAAGTATTTTAAATGAATACTATGAATCATTAAAAGAACAAGATAATTTAAAATTAAATATAGCTAGTATTACTAAAAAAAGAGATGAATTAAAAAATAATTTAGAAGAATTTGAATATTCTTTAAAGGCAGAAAATAGTTTAGTTAATAGTAAGAATAAAGAATTAAAAGAATTAGAAATAGAAGTAAATAGAATGGATGTTAAACTAGATAATTTGCTTAATATATTAAATGAAACTTATAGTATAACTTATGAAAAAGCTAAAGAAAATTATATTTTAGAAATTGAAGAAAATATCGCTAGAAATAAAGTATCAACTTTAAAAAGAAAAATGAAAGATATTGGAGTAGTTAATTTAGGATCTATTGAAGAATATGATCGTGTTAGTGTTAGATATGAATTTTTAATCAGTCAAAGAGAAGATTTATCTAATGCTGAGACAACTTTATTAGAAATCATAACAGAAATGGATGAAGTGATGGAAAGTGAATTTGCTAAAACATTTGAAATAATTAGTATTAATTTTAAAGAAACATTTAAGGAATTATTTAATGGTGGTGAAGCCGAATTAAAACTTACAGATCCAGATAAATTACTTGAAACAGGAATTGACATAGTAGCATCACCGCCAGGGAAAAAACTTACAACTATATCACTTCTTTCAGGAGGAGAAAAAACATTCACAGCAATCAGTCTACTTTTTGCTATATTAAAATCACGTCCTGTACCATTTTGTATCCTAGATGAAGTAGAAGCAGCATTAGATGAAGTAAATGTAAATAGTTTTGGTAAATATCTAAAAAAATTACAAGAAAAAACTCAGTTTATTGTTATAACTCATAAGAAAAAAACAATGGAATATGCTGATACTTTATATGGAGTTACAATGCAAGAATCAGGTGTTAGTAAACTTGTAAGTGTTAAACTAGAAGAATTAAAATAGGAGGGTTTATGTATATACTTATTGGTATCTTATTATTTATTATAATTTTAATTATATTTTTATATAATCGTATTGTGACCTTAAATGTTAGATGTAATAATGCATGGGCAAATATTGATAATCAATTAAAAAGAAGAAAAGATTTAATCCCTAATTTAGTAGAAGTAACTAAAGGTTATGCTAAATATGAAAGTGAAGCATTAGAAAATATTGTTTTAAAAAGAGCGGAATCTATTAGTGAAAAAGCAATCCAAAGTGAAGAAATAACTAATTCATTAACGAAACTTTTATCATTAACAGAAGGTTATCCCGACCTTAAAGCTGATAAAATATTTAATAATTTACAAATAGAATTATCCGGAACTGAAGATAAAATAGCATATGCTAGACAATTCTATAATGATTCAGTTCAACAATTTAATACGACTATTATGATGTTTCCTAATAATATATTTGCTAAAATGTTAAATTTTAAAGAAAAAGAATACTTTAAAGTAGCAGATGAGGATAGGAAAAGAGTGGATATTAAATTATGATTTTAAGAGATGTTAGAAATAATAAAATTAAAACAGGTTTTATTGTTACATTCTTCTTTATATTAGTAGCACTTTTTATATATTTTCTATCATTGTGGTTATTTGATAATGTAATAATAGCTGTTATTATTGGTCTTACAGTATCGTTTATATCTGCTTTTACTTCATATTATAATTCTGATAAAATAGTTTTATCTTTAAATAAAGCTAGAGTAGCAACTAAAGAAGAATTTTTACAATTAAATGATATTTTAGAAGGACTTTGTTTAGCAACAAATCTTCCAATGCCTAAATTATATATTATGGAAGATAGTGCTATGAATGCCTTCGCAACAGGAAGAAACCCTAGTCATGCAGTTATTTGTGTTACAACAGGATTAATTAATCGATTAGATAAATATGAAATAGAGGGTGTTTTAGCACATGAACTTTCTCATATAAGAAATTATGATATATTACTATCAACGATAACTATAGTAATGGTAGGCTTTATTGTTATAATTTCTGATGCATTTAGTAGAGGGTATATTAGGAGAAATAACGATGATGATAATAATGCTTCAACTTTTCTTATGTTAATAAGTTTAATATTCATTATTTTAGCTCCTATATTTGCCAACCTTATTAAACTAGCTATTTCTCGTAATCGTGAGTATTTAGCTGATGCTTCTGCAGTAGAAATAACTAGAAATAAAGATGGACTTATAAACGCTTTAAGAAAATTGGATACAGATAAAGAAGCTTTAGAACAAGCTAATAAATCTTCATCATCATTATTTATTGTAAATCCTCTAGTTAATGAAAGAAAGAAGAAAAATTCCTTATGGAGTACTCATCCTACTACTGAAAGTAGAATTGAAAGATTACAAAATATTAAGTAAACTGTCTTTTGACAGTTTTTCTTTAAAAAAATAAAATTTGATAGATTTAAAT
>CANSFI010000038.1 GCA_947646095.1 uncultured Mycoplasmatota bacterium | reverse complement strand
AAAATAAGAATAAAAGTCTTAAGTTGACAACATTGGGATTTACATTAATAGAACTTTTAGCAGTCATAATAATACTAGTAATTATTGCTTTAATTGCAATACCAGTAGTTTTAAATATAATAGAAAAATCAAAAAAAGAAGCATTTAAAGATAGTGCATATAGTATTATAAAAGCAGGTGAACTATATTATTCTAGTAAAGCATTAGAAATAGAAGAAATGAAAGAAGATACAGTATTTACCTTTCCAGAAGGAACAGGATTAGAAATAAAAGGAACAAAACCAACTAGTGGAAATATAAAAATAACCAAAGAAGGTAAAATAGAATTAGCTGTAAGTAATGGAAAATGGTGTGCTAGAAAAAGTTTAAAAGAAACAGAAGTAAAGATTAGTAAAGATTTAAGTAATTGTAATATATCATCAGATCAAACAAATAATATATTATCAAGTATGAAAATAGAATTAGAATTAGGTGGAACAGTAACATTAACAGATGCTTCACAAACTAATATAAAATATACAAGTTTAGATGAAAATATAGCTATTATAAAAGATGGTAAAATAAAAGGCGTTGGTAAAGGAACTACTATAATAATATTAGATATAAATGGAAATAAAACAGAAATACCTGTAATAGTAAAAGGACAACTATTGTTTTCTATTAATGATTGTATTTATAGTAATACAAAATGTTCAAATGGAACTAAAGTAAGTGTTCAAGTAGGTGATCAAGAAAATTATGATTTTTATGTAATTGATGATACAGGAAGTGAATTAACCCTTATAATGTCTAAAAATTTAGGAGATAATGTATTATGGATTAATAATGCAGACTATAAAGCAGCAGGTGGATCTGTTTGGAACTCTACACATGGAAATAATGAAAAAGGTCCATTAACTGCATTAAAAGCATTAGAAGATAGAGCCAAGAATTGGAACAATATAAAAACATTTGATTATACATTAGAAGATGATAAACCAGATATATATGATTCTAAATATGATTCTACTAACGTAAATTATGAACCAATAAAAATCACAAATGCAAGAGCACGCTTTTTAACTAGTATGGAAGCAAAAAAATTAGGGTGTGTTTATGGTAGAGGTGGTAGTTGCCCAGAATGGTTATCTGATTATACCGATAATAATCCTAATAATAGTTTGCCAAGTGGCTATTGGTTATCTACTGCGACTTGGACTTCTTCTTCTACTAAGTATAATGTATATTATATTAATTATCATGCGCAGGTTGGTTCTACTGGTACCACAAGTACAGGATATGGCATAAGACCAGTAATAAAAATTTCAAAAAATATATAAAAAAATAGAAAATTTAATTGTTAAGTGATATACTTATATTGGTTAATAATTAAATTTTTTTAATAAGAAGTTATAAAAATCTTAAACTATAATATATTTATACAGAGCTTAAGTTATACCAATACTCCTTAAAAATTACTAAAGGAGGTGATCATGTGAGATATCATTATTTAAGATTTGATATATGGATTTGTTTACTTTTAAGTTTTTTATTAAGTCTTGGTACTGAAAAAATATCAACCACAATTTTACAAGATAAGTATAAAGAACATAAACAAGAACATAAAGTAGATGTAGGGCAAGTTGGAGGTATAGCTGATGAAAATGTTTTTAGAGCACAATCAGTAGAAGATTTATTAAATCATGATCTATTTACTGTAGTATCTCCTGGAATCGAATATAGAAATAAAGGTGCTGGATATTACAAAGGTTTTTATATGCATGCTTTAACTTTACCATCTGGTGAAATAGTAGCCGCTAGAATAAATAGTGAATCAGTTGTAAGCGATAGTGACTCAATTTATTCAGGAAATTCAACATTACCAGTAGGTAAAATAATTAAAGAAGATTTAACTAAAGAGAAGTATTTTATTGAACAGATTGAATATAAAGAACCACTAACACGTACAGACTTCTATATAGATATGGTAGGAGATGCTGCCATTAAAAGCGAAGAATCTTTTATAGAAGGACCAACAATAGTACTTCAATTTTTAACAATAATTATTACATTTCCTATATTTCATACTATAGGATCAAAATTAGGAATTTTCCCTTGTTTCTATCAAAGAAAATCAAAGAAACAATCAGATTGGGAATAAAGAAGGAGTTTAAAAATGGAAAAAGTAAAAAAAATTAATATATTTTATTTGTTAGGTTATATATTTATACCTATGATTATTTGTGCAATATGTTTTTTGGTTAGCTATTTATTCTTTCCAAAAGGAAATGGAGCAGTTATTTTAATAATGGGACCAAGTTTTTTATCATTTATATGGTGGGTATTTGCAGGATCTTTTATATTTAAACGTAAAACTAAAAAATTTGAAAAAGAATTAGATGAATCAGGATTTAATAGAAATCAAACTTTCTATGGAAGAGGAAAAACTGTATTAGTTGATTTAAAAAATGGTAAAATAGGTTTAGTGTTTTTTTGGAATCCATTTAAAACATATACAATCCCTGCTTCTCGCATTGAAAAAGCTTGGGTTGATGATGGTAAAGGTGGAATTGGATTTATGGAAGGAAGTAGTAGAGTAAGCTTTTTATTCTTAGTTGATGGAATAAAGATTAGAGTTGATACATTCACATCAAATCAACGATTCCGTATGGATAGTGATTATATATTAACAGGAATATCTAAAGCTGATATGATGGTTAAAATGATCGAAGAAGCTAAATCTAATTCTAAATAATATGAGTATATTAAGAAAAATACGTTCTATATTCCATGATGATTGGTGTAGTGAATGTACAAGTGTTATGGAAACTAGAAAAAAACAGTTATATATGTTACCCCAATTAGTAGGCAATTATGTATCTCATAGTAATGCCTCATATTATAAAAAAAATTTGATTAAAGTTAATAAAAAAGCCGAAATACCAACAGGATATTATGCTTGTGGAATTTATGAATATCGTTGTCCAAAATGCAATAATAAACTTGTAAAATTATCCATATTTCTTCCCGTTAGAGATCAAGAAAAGGTAGAAGAAATAATATATTTTAAAAATGGCGAAATGAATGATTTTATAAGAGAATATAGATAATACAAATAGGTAAAACTGTTTGTATTTTTATGTGTACTGTGCATGGTATATATCTAGTTGGTGAAAGTTCAATAAACGTGTAGGCATAGACGAAGTGTTAGGGAAGCACAGAGAATCAGTCGAGAGGCTAGGGGCTAAAGGAAGTGTGGAAAATGTTAATGATAAAATTCTTGATTTTTAATCAAGATTTTATTATAAAAATATTTTGTAAAAATTTGTCATAAAAAGTTTACTTAGGGTGTATAATTATGATAAAATTAAATATAACATAAGAGGTGAAGGTATGGAAAAATATGTACCAGATATTTATCAGAAAAGTATATATGATATAAATTATAATAAATTAAAACATAATGGAATTAAATGTTTATTATTTGATTTAGATAATACTTTAGTTCCATATCAAGATAAACAACCAACTACAAAAGTAATAGAACTTTTTAATAATTTAAAAAAACAAGGGTTTAAAGTAGTTTTATTTTCTAATAGTAGTAGAAAAAGATTAAAACCATTTAAAGATATGTTAGAAGTAGATTGTTGTGCTAGAGCATGTAAGCCCTCACCTAAAAAATTTACTAGAGTAATTGAAGAACTAGAGTTTAATATTAGTGAAGTGGCAATCATAGGTGATCAAATACTTACAGATGTTTTAGGAGGAAATAAAGTAGGAATAACAACTATACTAATTAATCCTATAAGTAAAAAAGATTATTTTTTAACTTATTTTAATCGTTTTAGAGAAAAATATAAAATAAAAAAATTAAGTAAAATGGATTTGTTTTATAAAGGAAGATACTATGAATAAATGTTTAGGTTGTGGAAGTATATTACAAACAGATAATTCTTCTTTAGAGGGATATATTACAAAGGAAGATTCAATTTATTGTGAACGTTGTTTTAAAATTAAAAATTATGGTGAATATAAAAGTATTGTTAAAGATAATAATACTTTTATTAGTATTTTAAAAGAAATTAATAAAACTAATTCTTTAGTTATTTTAGTAGTAGATATTTTTAATTTACCTGAAAACTTTGACATTATTAAAAATAATCTTTCTAATCAAATGTTACTTGTCCTTACCAAAAGAGATTTAATACCTAAATCTATTTATGAAGATAGACTACTTAATTATATGGATAATTATAATTTAAATTTACTAGATAAAATAATAGTAAGTAGCAATAATAACTATAACTTTGATGAACTTTTAGAAAAAATAAAAAAATATAAAAAAGATAATAAAATATATGTAGTTGGATTTACTAACGCAGGTAAATCAACCTTAATTAATAAATTAATATATAACTACTCTAATAATTTACCAACTATTACCACTAGTATTCTTCCTTCAACTACTTTAAATAGTATTGAAATAAAATTTGATAACAACCTAACTATTATTGATACTCCTGGTATACTTTTAGAAAATAGTATAGATAATTACATAGATATAAAAACACTAAAAAAAATAACTCCCAAAAAAACAATTAAACCAATTACTTATCAAATAAAAACTAAGCAATTTATTATTATAGAAAATTTATTAAAATTAGAATTAGAAAATAATAATATAACGATATTTGTTTCAAATGAATTAAAAGTAGATCATTACTTTAAAGATAAACAATTAGATTTAGAAACTAAACAAATAGAAGTAGATTCTAATAATGATTTAGTAATAAGTGGTTTGGGGTTCATTAAATTTAGTAAAAAAGAAACAATTAATATAAGTGTAATTAAAGGGGTAAAAATATATACTAGAAAATCATTTATATAAAAAGGAATAAGAAAATTAAAACTTATTCTTTTTTATTTATAAGGAAAGTGCGTTAGAAAGCGTAACAAAAAAACATTCACT
>CANSFI010000037.1 GCA_947646095.1 uncultured Mycoplasmatota bacterium | reverse complement strand
AAATTTATTTCTAATACTTGGTATAGTAAAGCAGAAGATTTTCATGAAGACTGTGCTAGAGTATATGCTAATTCAAAAGGTTGGAATTTTATAGATAAAGAAGGAAAATTTATTTCTGATACTTGGTATAATGGAGCAGAAGATTTTCATGAAGATTATGCAGTTATATACGATAGAAAAGGTTATAACTTTATAGATAAAAAAGGAAATTTAAAATTTAAAGGTTGCTTTGATTATGATTGTGCGTATAGTTTTCACGGAGGTTATGCTAAAGTATTCAAGAAATCAAAAGGATATAACTTTATAGATAAAGAAGGAAATTTAATTTCTAATACTTGGTATAGTATTGTAGATGAGTTTAATGAGGAATATGCTGTAGTCTATAGTTACTTAAAAGGCTGTAATTTTATTGATAAAAGAGGTGATCTATTATTAGAAAAATGGTTAAATTGTGCAGAAGATTTTCATGAAGGTTATGCCAAAGTATCAAATAATCCTGAAGGTTGTAACTTTGTAGATAAAGAAGGAAATTTATTATTAAAAAAACAATATATGTTTAGTTATAAATTCTATGATGGTTATACTAGAATAACTGATAACATAGATGGAAAACTAAAATATAATTTTGTTGATATAGATGGAAATTTATTATCTAATACTTGGTATGGTGATGCATCAGTTTTTTATAATGGTTATGCTAAAGTAAGAAATGATGATACTTACAAATACTGCCTTATAGATAAAAAAGGAAAACTAGTAGGAAATGATTGGTATGATGAGATAGAATACTTTATTAATGGATATGCTAGAGTAGGGAAAAAAGACTTTAATTTAAACATGAAATACAATTTTATTAATAAAAGAGGAGAATTGTTATTCGAAGAATTTGGAGAATACTATAATAAATTTGAAAATGGTTATATAGAAAAAGGAAAACAATATGATCTTACTCTAAAATTTAATTTATTAGGTGAAAAAACAGAAGGAATTCAAACAACTATTTTTTTACCTGATGAATACAAAGTTGTTCAAAGCGGTAATATAGTTTATTTATTAAATATTTACAATGATATTATAATGACTTCTAAATCAAATAATAGAATAAATAAAAATACTATTGCTAATTTAGAATGGAAATACATATATATTAATCCTAAAAAAATAAAATCTAATATTTTTTCTTTTGAATATCAAGAAGATAATAAAATTTATAAATTAAAATATGAACCTGTTTGTAATTATAATAACTTTATTTTATGTAAAAGTCGAAGAAAATATTATTTATATAGTAAGTCTAAAGATGCCTATACTTTAATTTCAAATCAAGAAGTAAAATATGGAAAAAATCACCTAGAATTTGAAGGTCATACTTATTTTGTAATGGATGAACTTATTGAGGTTACAGGAATTGATGTAAAAAATAGTCTAGAATTAAAAGATAATATAGAGCAAGTATTAGAAATAGATGTATTTAAATATAGATATTTAGATAAACAGTTTTATGATATTGCCTTAGACAAAATAGAAAAATCAAACATCAGCACTAAAAAACAAGACATAAAAGATATAAGTGAGATATTAGATAAATATAATAAAGATCAGGAAGAAAAAAGATTAAAAGAAATTGAAAGTGCTACAGCTGCTTATAATTTAGCCTGCGAATTATTATCAACAGCTGTAAAAAAAGTTTTAGTTAGTAAAGCAAAATTAGAACAATTAGCTTGTTATGATAAAAAAATAGGAATAAAAGGAATACCTATATCAGAAGAAATGTTATTTATAAAAGTAGATGATCATTTGGAAATAGATTCAATATTTTTACAAGATAATATTCTTAGAGTTGTGGATTTAACACTAATATCATTTACTAATGTTAAAGTAAGTGGAGTAGACTTATCTTATACAAATGCTAATATAAATCCTCAAACAGTATATAATAAAGATATGAGTAATGGAAACTATAGTGGACTTAATTTTACTAATAAAAATTTTGAAGGAGTTAATACTACTAACTCTATATTTAATGATTGTATATTTGATTTTACAGATAATATTAATTTAAATGAAGAATTAAATAAAGTTAAAACTATTAATAAGATTTAAGAAATTAAGTCTTTTTAATTAAAAAATATTGCATTTTTTGGAGTATCTTTTATAAGTTCTTAAATGTCGTTATATCCTTATTTTATGGTACTTTACGGCATTTCTGTTTTTGGTGGATATTCTTATAAATTGTTATAATTTGTTATATTTTCACTTTCAAAAGTAGTAAATTAGTAGTAAAAATTTAGAAATTGTTTAAAGTATTAATTTTAAATATTAAAAAAATACTATATCATTGCATAGTATAAGAGTATCTTTTGATAAAGGCGAGACTAGCGGCGTAGCCACTTAAGGCTTCGTCATAATAAGGTATAGTATTACCCTTATTATGTAGCATGAAGCATGTAGCAAAAACATTTTATAATATCAATTAAAATTATTAAATTTAATGACTATATCGTGGAAAATTGATATAATTTATTTGAACTGTTATATAGGAATTTAATAATAAAACAATAAACTAGAAGGAGAAATTTAAAATGACAATATCGAAAAGAGTAAAAATTGGACATAACGATTATTATATAATTGTTGAGCTAGAATATATAAAAAAAGAAGAAAATTTTCCCATATTATGTTTAAAAAATTATAAAGATAAGTATTGGGATGGAGGCGACTGCTCAATTTTGATTGAAGAAATAGAAAAAAATTACACATCTGAAAAAGCCAAGCAATATGATAAACATATCGGCTTTATGGCAGATGTTTTGTATATCTATGATAGAATACCATTTATAGATGGTATAAAAGATTTTTACATTTCTAAAAAAGATAATATACCTTACTCAGAAGGATACATTTCAAAAAAAGAAATAGATAATTATATTAAGGAATTTAACATAAAAATGAACTCCAATCCTAATTTTAAACTTTGGGATGGTCGAACTTGGAAACTATAAAATATATTTTAAAAATTAATTACAAAGTAGTAAATTAGTAGTAAAATAACTTGAAATTTTTGCATATTCCCCTTGAAATAAAGTTATTATAACAAAAACTACAATTTTTTATTTAAAAAAAACATTGTTTTGAAACAATATTAATGATATAATTATCCTTATGAAAAGGTGAGATAATGGAACAAACAAGAAGCGAATTAAGAAAAAAAATAATGACAATTTTATATCAAATAAACATATATGATAAAAATAAAATAGATTACAATACTGATGATGTTATTAAAGAAGTAGTAGAAATTGATAACGAATTTGTTAAAGAAATAGTATATGGAGTAATAACTTATAAAACAGAATTAGATAAGTTAGCAAACAAATATTTAAATAGTTGGACTATTGATCGTTTAGGAAATACTGATCAATCTATTCTTAGAATGGGAATATATGAACTATTATATACGGAAACTCCTGATATAGTAGCAATCAATGAAGCAATTGAACTTGCTAAAACTTACAGTGATGATGATGTTAGAAAAATGATTAATGGAGTATTAGATAAAGTTTATCATAATAAATAATATGAATGATAATAAATATTTAACTGTCTCAATTTTAACTCAATATCTAAAACACAAATTTGATACAGATGAACACTTAAGATGTGTATTTATTAAAGGAGAAATATCTAACTTTAAATCACATACTTCAGGTCATTTATATTTTTCTATCAAAGATGAAAATAGTAAAATAAATGCTGTAATGTTTAGTAATAATGCTAGAAAATTAAACTTTAAACCAATTGATGGAGCAAAAGTATTGGTAATGGGTAGAATTTCTATATATGAAGCTACAGGTAATTACCAAATATATGTAGAAGAAATGCTTGAAGATGGAGTAGGTAATTTATATATAGCTTATGAAAAATTAAAAGCCAAATTATTAAAAGAAGGATTGTTTGATAAAAACCATAAATTAAAAATACCTAAAATACCTAAAAAAATAGGGGTAATTACAGCTTCTACTGGAGCTGCTATTAAAGATATAACATCAACAATTAAAAGACGTTTTCCAATATGTGAAGTATTATTATTTCCAAGTTTAGTTCAAGGAGAAAATGCATCATATGATATAGTTAAAAATATTAAAAAAGCCGAAAATTATAACTTAGATTTATTAATTATAGGTCGTGGTGGTGGATCAATTGAGGATTTGTGGCCATTTAATGAAGAAATAGTAGCTAGAGCTATCTATGAATGTAATATTCCAACGATAAGTGCTGTTGGTCATGAAATAGATTATACAATAGCAGATTTTGTAGCTGATATGCGAGCACCTACCCCAACAGGAGCTGCCGAAATGGCAGTACCTAATATAAAAGATTTAGAAAACTTTATCAATAACTTAAAAATTAGATTAAACGAAGGAATAAACAAAAAAGCCAATTACTTAAAACTATATTTAGATTCTATTAAAAATTCATATGCCATTAAAAACCCATTAATTATGTATGAAAATAAAAAACAAAAACTAGATATACTTACTGATAATTTAAATAAAGTTTTAGTAAAAAAATATGATAGTGCTAAAAATGAGCTTAAAATATTAAAAAACAATTATATCTTAAATAATCCTAAATTATTGTATAAAGATAAAATTATTGAGCTAAATAATTTAATCGAAAAACTAGAATTAATAAATCCATTAGGTATTTTAAAAAGAGGTTATTCTTTAACATATAAGAAAGGTAAACTTATAAACAGTGTAAATGATTTAAAAATAAATGAAAATATATTAATAAAATTACATGATGGCGAGATAAGTGCTAAAGTAATAGATAAGTCTTAGGTGATAAAATGATTATAGATGAATTAAAAAAGTATATGTTAGAATATGGTTACAACAATTTAGATATAGAGAAAGCTATAGCTTATTCTGAAATAATAAGATTAAAATATGAAACATTATTTTTACATATAAAAGATTTTGATAGTTTATGTGAATTTGGTTATAGTCGCAAGGACATAATAAAAATGACTAATTCATTTATCCCACTTTTTGGTCTTAATATAGAAAGTTTAAAACAAAGAATAAAAGATTTAAAAACATTAGGTTATAGTCAAAACAATGTAGTAAAAATGACAAAACAACTACCATCTATCTATAGTTATAGTATCGAAAATATAAAACAAAAAATTAAAGATATGCAAGAATTAGGTTATAGTTATAATGATATAATAAAAATGACAAAACAACTACCAGCCATCTATGGTTATAGTATCGAAAATATAAAACAAAAAATCAAAGATATGCAAGAACTGGGTTATAGCTATAATGATGTAATAAAAATAATTAAGCAATTTCCATCTATCTATAGTTATAGTATCGAAAATATAAAACAAAAAATCAAAGATATGCAAGAATTAGGTTATAGTTATAATGATATAATAAAAATGACAAAACAACTACCAGCCATCTATGGTTATAGTATCGAAAATATAAAACAAAAAATCAAAGATATGCAAGAACTGGGTTATAGCTATAATGATGTAATAAAAATAATTAAGCAATTTCCATCTATCTATAGTTATAGTATCGAAAATATAAAACAAAAAATCAAAGATATGCAAGAA
>CANSFI010000036.1 GCA_947646095.1 uncultured Mycoplasmatota bacterium | reverse complement strand
AAAAATGCACCCGTTAGGGTGGCGAATGAAATTTATTTCATTCTTTTTTTATTATATTACTGTTATAAAACTATACAAAAAATAAATTATATATTTATACAATTTATTTATAATTATCTTTTTTTATTTCAAGTACTTTTTTATTAATTATTTTATTTTATGATTTATCTTCAATTTTAGTTAATGTTTTATCTCTTTTAGAATAATCATATATAGAAACACTAATAATAAACTAATTAATTCAACAAGTAATCGAGATTATTTTTATTTTCATTTCTAATAAAATTTTACCACTAATAACTTCGCCTTCAGTTATAGACATGGTTGGATCCATTTTACTTGAAATTTTTAATTCAAATGGTTTTTGTGTTAACATATCTATTAATGATATATGTAATATTAATTTATCATTATTCACTTCATTACCAATATTTATACCAGTAAGTATTCTTGAACTGAGTTTTAATTCTCTTCCCCTATCTGGTATAAGTGTTGCACTATTATAACCACTATTAAATAAATAGTTTTTAAATTCATCATTAGTATTATTTAAAATATATGATATTATTATTCTACATATTTCTTTTAATTTTTCAGAGTATTCCTTAGAATATCATCAACTATTATTTCCCCTCTACACTATAAACTGTTTTAATTAAATTAGCTGGATATATTTCAAATAATCCTATACTACCTATTTCTAAAACAAATGGAATAAATACTTTATCTAATTTATTTTTAATTTTTATTATTTTTTCATAATCTTTATCAATAGTAATAGTAATATGAAATTGAAAATTATCAGGATTATACCACTTGTTTGGAAGAATATGATAAATTTTTTGTTGTAATGATTTTAATTCATTACTTTTTTTAATCTTAAAATATAATACATAACTATTTTCTGCTCCATTCATTATTCCTATATCATCAATATTTACTTTAAAACTATTAAAATTAATTTTTGATAATTCCTCTATTATAAAATCTGTTTTTTTAATACTCCAAGATGATAAAGTAAAATGATATGGAAGAGTATCAACTTTAATTCTGTCACTTACATTTTTGCCAAATGGTACTTTACATAGTTGTTCATTTACTACTTTTATAATACTGTTTATTTTTTCTAAATCATCATAATTGAGTAGTGATACTAAAGTTATTCTTTCGTTCATAATATCATCTCCAAATTATCTTTATTTTACCATTGTTATCAAAAAAATCAATCATTTCTTTTCATTTTCCTTAACTTGTTTTTATCTACTATTGATACTCTAGTTGATTCTATTATTTTTTGAATTGTTTTATTAAAGGTAAATTTATCTAATTTATTATTATTTAAATATTTTAAAGTTTCTTTAGGATATTTTATATAACAAATAGATAAAAGCCAAGCTATAGCCATTAAAACATAATATTCATCACTTTTAATAGAATCACATATTTTAAATATTTTATTTAAATATTGATCATTTATATAAAAATCTAAAAGTAATACTAAACCTACTCTAATATGCCATAAAGAATTAGATTCAATTAGTTTTAAAATATATTCATAACCTGATTCTTGATTTTTTTTAAAATCTTTCATATTTGCACATACGATATCACATGAAGCCCAATTATCAATATTTACAATATATTTATCTAATAATTCTAATTTTTCATTAAAATCTATTTTACTATAACCTATAATGAGTCCAAATATCAACCATTCCTCATAAGTATTATTAACAACTAAATTAATAAAACTTCCAAAATTACCTTTTACTATTTTTTTACTGATATCTTTTAGTGTTGGTACATTTATACCTATTATATTATTATTTAATGTTAATTTAGAATGAAAATCTCTATATTTTTTATCTTCTAAATTTTTCAAATATGAAACAAACTCTTTATAATCTTTTTTAGTCCATAATTCTTTAACTAATTCCATAAATTCTCCTTAAGCATTAGAATGAAAATTATCATAGTTTTCTCTTAATTTATCAGTTGATACATGTGTATATATTTGAGTAGTTGAAATATTTGAATGTCCAAGAAGTTCTTGAATTGTTCTAAGATCAGCTCCATATTCTAACATATGAGTTGCGAATGAATGCCTTAATGTATGGGGTGAAAACTTAGTTTTAATGTTTTTATCTCTAGCTAATTTTTCTACAATTTTAAAAAACATTTGTCTAGACATTTTAGTACCACTTTTATTTAAAAATAAATATTCACTACTCTGCTTTTTTATAAATGACTTTCTGTAATCATAAATATATAATTTTAAATATTCAGTAGCATAATCACCAATTGGAATAATTCTTTCTTTATTTCCTTTACCAATTGTTTTTAATAAGTTAAGTTCTAAATCAATATTAGATAACTTTAGATTAATTAATTCACTAATTCTAAGTCCTGTAGCATACATAAGTTCTAACATAGCTTTATTACGATAATTATATCTATCATTTAAAGGAATATCTAATAATATTAAAACTTCTTCAATGGATAAAACTGTAGGTAATTCTTTTTTTTGCTTTGGTATAATTATAAATTCTAAAGGATTTTTGTTAATTTTATTAGTAATTATTAAATATTTATAATATGATTTTAAAGTTGATATTTTTCTAGCTATACTACGATCTGATATATTATTGTCTTTTAAATTTTTTAAATAATCTTTAATATTTTGTTCTTTTAATTTATATAAATCTGTTTCTTTGTTTTTATCATTAAAAGTTAAAAAATCATATAAATCATTCATATATGAACTAATTGTATTTTTACTATAATTTTTATCAAACATTAAATAATTGTAAAAATCATGAAATATTTCTTCCTTTTGTTTCATATATATCACCAAGTTTATTATACCAAAATAACTTTTGTTTTCCTATTATTTTTGATAAAATATAAATGGAAGTGATATTATGGAACCATTAGCTATTAAACTTAGACCTAATTCAATAGATGAAGTTATTGGACAAAAACATTTGTTAGGCGAAAATAAAATCATTAGAAACTTAGTTAAAAATAAAAAATTGTTTTCAATGATTTTATATGGTAAACCTGGTATTGGTAAAACATCTTTAGCGCACGCTATAGTTAGTGAACTAAATTTAAAACATCGTATGTTAAATGCTGTTATTAATAATAAAAAAGATTTTGATATTGTTATTGAAGAGGCTAAAATGTATAATGGTTTAGTTGTTATTATGGATGAAATTCATAGGTTAAATAAGGATAAACAAGATCTTCTTTTACCTTATTTAGAAAATGGTTTAATTACTTTAATAGGACTTACTTCATCTAATCCATATCATAAAATTAACCCTGCTATTAGAAGTAGATGTCAAATATTTGAACTCCATGAATTAGATGAAGAAGATGTTACTGAAGGATTAAACAAGGCTATAAAAAGTAATATCTTAAAAGATATAAAAATAGATGAAGAAGCAATTAATTATATAGCCCACTTATCATCAGGTGATTTAAGAAGTGCTTTTAATTTGTTAGAAGTATCTTATTATTCTACTAGTGATTATTATATTACTATAGATATAATTAAAAATATTAATAGTAAACCAGTATTTTTTCATGATAAAAATGAAGATGGTCATTATGATGTATTAAGTGCTTTTCAAAAATCAATTAGAGGTAGTGATGTTAATGCTGCTCTACACTATTTAGCTCGTTTAATAGAAGCTGAAGATTTAGATAGTATTTATAGAAGAATGAGTGTTATTGCTTATGAAGATATAGGACTTGCTAATCCTAGTATGGGACCAAAAGTAGATGCTGCTATTAATGCTTGTGAGAGATTAGGTCTTCCTGAAGCTAGAATACCCCTTAGTGTAGTTGTAACAGAGCTTGCCCTATCTCCTAAATCCAATAGTGCCCATATTGCTTTAGATATTGCTTTAAATGATATTAGAAGTGGTAATACTGGAAATGTTCCTAATCATATTAAAACTAGTTCAACTACATACAAATATCCTCATGATTATCCTAATGGGTATATAAAACAACAATACCTTCCAGATAATATTAAAAATAGAAAATATTATAGGCCTAAAACAACTAGTAAATATGAAACTTCTTTAAAAAATATTTATGATAAATTAAATAATTGATAAATTAAGTAATTGTTTGTTATAGTAATTAACTATGTAAAGAAGGATATTATGCTAGATAATGAAAAAATCAATGAAATAAATAAATTAATAATGGAAATTAACTTTTCTATTCATGAAGAAAAAATAAAAGAAACTTACGTAGAGATGTTAGCTAATAAATTAAATAATTATGAAAGTAAACCTATTTTAATATTAATACTGAAACTACTGATATGTCAGGGTGTATAAATACATTTGAAGAAGAATTAAATAATACTAAAAATTATATTAAAAATACTCTCAATTAGGGAGTATTTTAGTTACGAAAAATTATGTTTCATATCTTTAGAATTTAGCATATAAAACTTTTTTTAAAGAATATGATTTATTATATCTCTTTTTTCAAATTATTCCATTTTTAAAATATAAATATATATTGTAAAAATTTCAGATTATATTCTTTTAATTTAAATAGTTAAAAATTTTACTCCTTTTAGCTAGATTAACTAAAATTTGACAACTTTAATAGTATTAGTTATAATACTAGACATCTTGAAAGAAGGATTATAATGAAACGAGAAGAAATTGAAAAAAAATTAGATGTTTTAGAAACATCAATAGGTAAAATAAAATTAAGTAAAAATATTCATATTCTTATAGCTGGAGGTTATACTTTAAGTTGCGCAGCAACTACTATATTAGCGGCTAATAACAAGATACCTATAGAATTATCTATAGCTAATTTTCATATATGTCTAGTAGGAGTTACTTTATATAATTTTTCTGCTAGAAAAAAAGAAAAAAAATTAAAATATTTAAAAGAAGAACAACAATTCCTAGAAGAAGAAAAAGTAAAACAGAAAATATTTTAATACTTAAAGGATTTAAAATATTCACATCTAATTTTATAGTTTTATTGCTTTATTATGTTAGTTATCATAAAAAAATTATAAGGTTAATATCAAATGTTATGGAGTGTAGTCTAAAATATATGTAAATAATATTTATCCACAATAATTGGAACGATTATAGTTCCATTTTTTAATATTTTAATAATATCATATAAAAAATGTAGGAAAACCGACATTTTATTTTACCATTTACAACTGGTAATTTTATGGTAAAAAATCTACCCAAAAACATAAAAATAATCTAAAATAAATACAAAAATAATATACAATACCATATTAACATCTTGACTTGCTTTAAACAATAAACTAAATTGTATTTTTTTAGTAGTCAAATCGTAAACTAAATTGACTTTAAATAGTAAACTAAATCGATTGCAAATCGTACACTAAATCGTATTTATATTGATTACATTACCATATTAACAGAGCAAGCATGCAATGTCTAGGCAAAATTCTTGCAAATTTCATGCAAAAAAGTGGCAAAAAGCATGCAAAATTTGTGTAGTTTCTTTTTCTTTGTTTAACACATAGGTAAATAGTAGAAAAGGAATTGATATTTTTTAATTAATTTATATTGATTTAATATATTGTTCTAAATCGTTAAGTGGAATAGCATTACTTAAGTTTTCTATGTAAAGAGTATTTTCATAGTTAAATGCTAGAAATGTAATACCTTTAATAATAATTCTATGGGGTTCTACATATTGCAAATTTGTGTGTTCTATCATTTTTATATTTCCATTATAAATAATAGGTGTAGTATTACAAAAACTGCAAATAAACTTTATCTTATTTTTTAGTGCTTCTTCCATTTCGATTTTTTCATTCTTTATTGTTACCATTTTAAGAATCTCCTCACTTTCTTACAAAACAAAAAATCAATTCCATTTCTAGAATTGATATTTATCATTAAGCTCTAACTATAAAAGTTCGAGCAGATTCTTCTCTGGTGCGAGTGAAGGGACTTGAACCCCCATGCCATAAGGCGCTAGATCCTAAGTCTAGTGCGTCTGCCAATTTCGCCACACTCGCGTAGTGGTGGACCTTGTAGGACTCGAACCTACGACCGCCCGGTTATGAGCCGG
>CANSFI010000035.1 GCA_947646095.1 uncultured Mycoplasmatota bacterium | reverse complement strand
CATCGACCTCACGCTTATCAGGCGTGCGCTCTAACCAGCTGAGCTACAAGCCCATTTAATTGACAATTGACTATTACAGTATACCTTATTTTATGCAATTTGGCAATACTTTTTTAATAAAAATTTAAGTAATTGTCAAAAAAATTTAAAAATTAATAAATATCATAATAAATTAGATTTCAAAAACTTTAAATTCTATTATCAAACATAATAGATAATTTAGATAAAATAGGTTCCTAATTCTTATATGATATATACAATTTTTTCTCTATATTTTTAGTAGATTAATATAAACTTTTTAATAAAGAAATACCTGTTAGCTATAATGATTTAGTTTTAGTATATTTTCTAAATTGTTTGTTTATAGACTCAAATATAGATTACAATCATCGCCTTGTTAAATTTTATCACCAACTAAAATTATATAGTCCTTTGTAAGTTTTTTGAGCAAAGACACATTAGTATCTTATCTTCTTTTTGATTTTAAACAATAATAACATTCATTTTTATATATAACCACTCAAAATGATTATACACCTAAAAGCAAAAATAAAAAAGATTAGCAAATCATTATTTTACTAGTCCTTTCAACAATCAAATATGGTGGGGCGTTAGGGATTCGAACCCTAGACCCAATGATTAAGAGTCATTTGCTCTACCAACTGAGCTAACGCCCCATATTATAATGTCTTTTAACTCATGTAACTGCTAAGGGTTAGTTGACTTACCAATTGAGCTAACAAAACATTGGCTACATGATTAATTATACCATTATTTTAAAATATTTCAATAAGAAATTATAAAAATAAAAAAAGATTACTATTTATTTACAATAATCTTTTTTTATATAGACTTATATGGTTTTATTATGTCTATTCATTTCTTCTTCTTTAACACTGTATCCTAACATTTTAGATTGAGCTTCAATAAGACCAACAGGATCATTAAAATACCCATTGTATTGTCGAACATCTACACTTTTATTATAATAAAGACAGTTTTCTCCAACAAAAATAGCTACAATAGCGTCTAATTCTCCAACAAATCTAACAATTGTATCATCGAAGCTTATTGATTCATATGGATTACAACTAGCTAATTTACCTTGAATTCCAGTTAGTTTATCATTCCCTCTACGAGTATAAATACATTTAACATCATTAACTAAGGGATTATTATTTTCTATTAAATAATTTAAATATTCAAATTGTTTATCAAAATTACCATGTCTTTCTATTTGATTTTCACCCATGTTATACACCTTCCTATCTATTTTCAAGTATAGTATACCACAAAATTAACATAAATATTATTTTTAAATCTAAATTTGACAATTTTAGACATTAAAATATTATTTTAGTATTCTTAAAGTATTTAAAATAGTAATTAAGGTTACACCAACATCAGCAAATATTGCTTGCCACATACCAGCAAATCCTAGCATACTAAGAAGTAGTATGATTATTTTAGTAGAAATAGCAAATGTTAAATTTTGCTTGATAATATGATTAGTTTTTTTAGAAATGTTAATAGCTATATTAATTTTATCTAAGTCATCATTCATAATAACAATATCAGATGCTTCGATAGCTGAATTAGAACCAACTCCTCCCATAGAAATACCTATATCAGAAAGAGCTAAAACAGGGGAGTCATTAATACCATCACCAACAAAAGCAATTTTATCATTTTGGTTAATTTTTTTATTTTGAATTATTTCTAATGCTCTATATTTATCAGTTGGTAGCATTTCAGATTCATAATCAATTTTTAATTTTTTAGCAATTTCTCTAGCATGAATTTCATTATCGCCTGTAAACATTCTAACATTTATATTCTTTTCTTTTAATTTTTTTATTACATTAAAAGCATTAGTTTTTAACGAATCTTTTAGTATAATATTTCCAATAATTTCATCATTTAATTTAATAAAAATAGTAGTTCCTACCTTATCAATTTTACCTGCATATTTTACAAATTCACTATTACCAATCAAATAATTATTATTTTGATATTTATAAGAAATACCATATCCTGCTTTTTCTTTATAGTTTTTTATTTCTTTTATATCTAATTCATAATCAATTTCTTTTAAAATAGCTTTAGCAATTGGATGATTAGAAAAACTTTCTCCTTTGGCAATCATATCTAATATTTCTTTTTTAGTATAATTTTTATTAAATGAATTAATTTCATTTATTTTAAATTCTCCATTAGTAAGAGTACCAGTTTTATCAAAAATAATTTCTTTTAAATTTTTTAATATATCTAAATAATCACTACCTTTAATTAATATTCCAGTTTTTGAACATTTCCCAATTCCTGAGAAATAACTTAATGGTACAGAAATAGCAATTGCACAAGGACAGGATATAACTAAAAATATTAGGGCCTTATAAATACTTTCTTTAAATGTTATATTAAAAAGGAGTGGAAAAAGTAAAACTGTTAAAATGGCTAAAGTTAAAACAATAGGAGTATAAATACGAGCTAATTTAGCAACAAAATTTTCTGTTTTAGCTTTTTTATCAGTGGCATTTTCAACTAACTCTAGTATTTTGTTTACAGTGCTATTTTCATATTTTTCAGTAACTTTGATTTCAATAATAGAATCAATATTAATACTTCCTGATAAAACAGAATCATTAACATTAACTGAAATAGGATTTGATTCTCCTGTTAAAGCTGTTACATTTAAAGTAGTATTTCCATTTACAATTATACCATCTAAAGGTATTTTCTCACCATTTTTAACGATAATAATATCTCCAATATTAATTGTTTCAGGACTAACTTTTTTATATTCATCTTTTACTTTTATATTAGCATATTCAGGCTTTATATCCATTAATTCTTTAATGGATTTTCTGCTTTTATTAACAGCTTTATCTTCTAAAATTTTGCCAATTTCATAAAGAATAATAACAATTAATCCTTCCATGTGTTCACCAACTAAATAAGCACCAATACAAGATATTGTTATTAGAAAGTTCTCATTTATAGTTTTACTTTTGATAATTAAATTAAAAGCATTTTTAATAGTTCTTGAAAGTAAAATAATATAAGCTACTATAGTTACAATAAAATTTAGATTAAATGGTAGTTTAGTATAAACACCAATAAGTGCTAAAATAATTCCTATAAATAGTCTTATTATTTGAAATTTAGAACTAGTTTGTTTAGTTTCATTTTCATATATATTAACTTCTGGTTCTATTTTATTGATAATTTTTTTTACTAGTTCTAGGGGTTTTTTATTGTCAGTTTCAAAGGATAGCTTTAGAGTATTAAAATTAACTCTAGCATTTTTAATTTCTTTATTATTGTTTAAACTCTCTTCAATTTTTCTTGCACAATTTGCACAATCTAAATTACTTAGATTATATTTATATTTCATCAATATGCTCACAACCTTTCTCAAATATTTCTTTAATATGATTATCATCTAAAGAATAATAAACAATTTTTCCAATTTTTTTGTACTTAACTAATTTAGCTTGTTTTAAAGTTTTTAATTGATGTGATATTGCAGATTGAGTTGAATTAGTTATAGCTGCAATATCACATACACATAATTCTTGATATAATAGAGCATTTATTATTTTTATTCTAGTAGAATCACTAAATACTTTAAAAAAATCAGCTAGATCTATAGTTTTATCATCATCTAATATATTGTTTTTAATTTTGTTTGTAATATCTTCATGTATGCATTCACATATATTTTTCATAGCATGCCTCCTTATATGAATGTGTGTTCATATATTCAATTATACTCCTAATAGATAGTATATGCAATAACTAAATTATATTTAATAAAAATTTCAATAAATTTAAATAAAAAAATTAATCAATATATGAGATTATTCAAAGGTAAAATAAATGAAATTAATAAAGAAAAATATATACTAAGTATAAAATAATAAATGAAAATAATAGATAAGTATTAATATATAGTGTGTAAATAATAAAAAGTTAGGAAGTTTTTTTGATTGCAAATACTTTTGATAAACAAAAAAAGAAATCAATTAAGATTCTTTTAGTTTTACTATTTATTTTCATTTAATAAAAGTTTTATTTTTTCAGTATTTTTAAAATTTAGTTTAGCAATTTCGCTAAGTTTTTCAAAACCATATTTTTTAGCAATTTTAACTCCCATTTCATCAACTATATTAGAAGCACCTTTGGGTAAAAAGACACCTAAACTTTCTCCTAATTTATCAAATTCTTTCAAAAAAATATAGCGACTTATTAAGGATGCACAAGCAACAGCTAAGTTTTTATCTTCACCTTTAGTGAGAAAAGTAATATTTCTGCATATATTATTACTATCTTTTAAATAACTATAATAAACAAAAGGTTTAGCAAATTCATCAACAATAATATAATCGTAGCTGTAGCCTTTATTTTTTAAATTATTTAAAGCTTTGTTATGCAATAAAGCTTTAATTTTATTCATATTTATATCATTTGAATATTTTTGGTTATATTCTTTGTTAGTTAGGATAATACTATTATAGGGAACTATTTTAATAATTTCGGGAACAATTTCCATAATTTTTTGATCATTTAATTTTTTAGAGTCTTTGACACCTAGTTTTTCTAGTATAGGTATATTTTCAATTGAAACATAAGCACTAGTAACAACAATTGGTCCAAAATAGTCTCCTGTTCCAACTTCGTCTGATCCTATAGCATTAGAATGATATATTTTAGGATCAATGAAAAGTTCTTTTTTTTCTTTCTTTTCTTTTTTATCGCTATTAGATATTTCGATAGTTTTATTTGGATTTAAGTGTTGTTCCATTTCCTTCCACATTCTTGCGTCTATATCAGCACTAATCCCTTGAAAAACAGCTTTACCAGAATTATATAAGGTAATAACAGTATCAGCTTCATCTGCTTGAAAAATAGCATATGGTGGTGTTTTAGCTCTCTTTTTATCTTCAAAATATTCGATCATTTTTTCTTTAGTATTTTCACTAACTTTTAAAGTAATAGTCATAACATCACTCCTTTACTTATTTTATCATAAATATAATTAAAATACTTTCTTTTTTTAATATTTTATAATATAATTCTAATAGGAGGATAATTATGAATATTGTAGATATACTTATTATTGTATTTTTAGTTTTTGGTGCATTAGTTGGTTTTAGACGAGGATTTACTAAACAACTAGTGTCATCAATTGGTCTTATTGTTATAGTTATTTTAGCATTTGTTTTAAAAAATCCTTTATCAGCTTTATTATATGAAAATTTACCATTTTTTAAATTTGGTGGTATTTTTAAAGGAGTAACAGCTTTAAATATTTTAGTATATGAAGTTTTAGCATTTTTTATTGTTTTATCAATTTTAATGTTTATATTTAAAATATTGTTATTTGTAACAAGTATCTTTGAAAAATTTCTTACTATGACTATAATACTTGGAATTCCATCAAAAATATTAGGGGCAATATTGGGTGTTTTAGAAAATTTTATTTTAGTATTTATTTTACTTTATATTTTATCACTTCCGATTTTTAATATAAATGGATTAAATGATTCAAAATTGAAAAGTGGTATTTTGAAAAAAACACCAATTCTTTCTACACAGGTAGATAAAAGTGTTAAGGTAATAGATGAGTTTATAGAGTTAAAAGATAAGTATGAGAGTATTAATGATTCAAATTCTTTTAATTTAGAAGCATTAGATTTACTTTTAAAACATAAAATAACTACTGTTAAATCAGTTGAAAAGCTAATTGAAAAAGATAAAATTCAAATAAATAATATTGAAACAGTTTTACAAAAATATAGAGAGGGATAATTATGAATATAATACATGGAAATGAAGAAAATTTTAATGAATTAATAAATAGTGGTAAGGTGGTTGTTGATTTTTTTGCAACTTGGTGTGGTCCTTGTAGAATGTTAAGCCCAGTTTTAGAAGAGTTTTCAAGTGATAGATCAGATGTTAAGATAATTAAAATTGATGTTGATGAAAATCCTAATTTAGCTCGTAATTTTGGAGTAATGAGTGTTCCAACTTTATACTTGTTTAAAGATGGTAAGGAAATATCAAAACAAAATGGGTTTATGTCAAAAGAGGAGTTAAGTGATTGGATAAATAATAATGATTAAAGAGTATTTTACTCTTTTTTCTAAATTTATTGAAATAGATGATATAATTATTGTGGTGATATTATGCAACGTTATTTCTCAAAAGAAAAAATTGGTAATTATTTAAAATTATCAGATAATGATTTGTATCATATTAGAACTGTAATGCGAATGAATAATTCTGATAAAATAGAAATTGTTTATAATCAAGAATTATATTTATGTGAGTTGGAAGAAAATATGGGAAAAATCATAAAAAAGGAAGCTACAAATTTAATAAATAAATTGAATATTACATTAGTAGTTCCACTTTTAAAAGAACAAAAAATGGATTTGATTTTGCAAAAATCAACAGAATTAGGTGTAGATGTTATAATACCTGCTATTATGGAGCGTAGTATTATAAAAATTGATGATAGAAAAGTAAAACAAAAGATAGAACGATGGCAAAAAATTTGTAAAGAAGCTAGTGAACAATCTAAGCGTTTAGATATACCTAAAGTTGCGGATATACATACATTTAACGATTTGAAAAGTATAGATGGTGTAAAGTTGATATGTAGTACTAGTGAAAAAACGCAAAATTTGAAAAATATTATAAAAAAATGTCAAAATTATGATAAAATAATACTAGTAATAGGTCCTGAAGGTGGACTTTCAGAAAAAGAAGAGAAATATTTAAAAGAAATTGGATTTATAAGTATATCCTTAGGAAATAGAATTATGCGAGTTGAAACAGTTCCTTTATTTCTTTTGAGTATTTTTAATTACGAATCAATGGAGTGATAAAGATGTTTGAAAACTTTAATGTTATGGATTTTGCTATACTAGGTGCTTTGTGTTTAACTAATGTTATTTGTATTATTTGTATTATTTTTTTAATTTTAAAAAATAGTGAAAATACACCAGTTTTAGAAAGACCAACTGAAGTTAAAATAATTAAGGATAATCAATCAGAAGTACAAGAAACAAAAAAAGATAATGAAAGATTACATAAAATAGAATTAGAAAAAATAAAAGAAGAACCAGCTGAAATAGAAGTTTCAAAAGTAAAAAAAGAAAAAAAGATTAGTGATAATAGGAATAAATTAAATGAAGGAAAAAATATTTCAACGGCTTTTAATGAAATAATACAAGCTATGCAAAATGATATTGATTCGTCAAAAAAAGATGATGTTGAATTATTTGAAAAAGAACAAGAAGAAACAGCTATTATAAGTTATAAAGAATTATTAAAACTTAAGGAAAAAAATGAAAACAAAGTAAAAAATAGTGAATCAAAAGACATTGAAGAAAATGTTAGAGAAGTAAAAGATAATAGAAAAGATAAATTAAAAGAAG
>CANSFI010000034.1 GCA_947646095.1 uncultured Mycoplasmatota bacterium | reverse complement strand
CAATAGTATCATTCGCTTCATTTAAGTCATATTCTAATTCTTCAATTCTATCATCACGAGTTTTGATTTTCTTTTTCAAGTTTCTAACTTCATTGGAGTGTTCCCTTAAATCATCTTCGTATTTTTGTAAGACTATATTTATATCATTGGCATCTCTTAAATTAGAAGTAGTGTCATTAGTTTGCTCAATATACTTTTTAATTTTATCTACTTCATTACTTGAAATAGAGTAGTTATTTTTATTTATAAGTGTAGGTTTTAAATTATCAATAATATCATTTATCTCATTAGATTTATTTTGTAAGTCATCTGCTTTACTATTTAATTCTTTAAGTTGCTTTTTATATTTTTCTTGTTCTCGTTTAAATTTTTTATATTCATTCATATTTGCAACATTTATATCAACATTTCTGCCTTCTTCTTTTACTTTAAGAGTGTAGTTTAAATGATAAATTCTATTGAACGAATTAATACAATACACTCTCATTTTATCTTGAATTTCTTTTAAACTTATTTTATTGAAAACATCAGATTTACCAACTTGTTTCTCCATACCATTTTTCATTCCATCTTTAAAAGGCACACCAACAATATGTAGATGTGGAGAAGATTCATCAAAATGAATGGTGGCATTCGCTATCTTAAAATTTGGCACAACTTCTTCTAAATCTACTATTTGTTCTTTAAAAACTTCTGTCATTTTATGTTTAAATTTATTATCTTTATCAGCCCAAAAATCCATATCTCCAAGTTCAATAATAATCTCACAAGCAAGATCTCTTTTATTATCATTAGAGATATGATTAAAATAATTATCTATCTTCCTATCATTTCTAGTTTGTTTTTCATTATATCTAATTCTCGCATCTTCAAATAAATCTAAATACAAATTTTTAGTATCTTCAACAATAGATGATGTTCCTTTAATCGTACAAATTAATTCTTGTTCTTCATCATATTTTCTTAAATTGTGTTTATCAACTTTTGATAATTGCTGATGATTTTGGATAGCATTATTAGATAGAGAAGTAGTTCCAGTTTCAGTATTTTTTACACTTCTTCTTGCTTTTTTAGATTTGTTTTTATCATTACTTAAGTGTAATGAATAAGATAGTTCTTCCTTTACATTCATATTTTTTATTCCCCCTTTGTAAACAAGAGTCCTACTATTTATAGCAAGGTAATTTTGACTTTGACGAAATCTCTAACCCCCTATATATTTTGACACAAGTATCAAAATATGGGGGCTAAGGTTTAGGCAACCTTAGAATCCACCTGTCTTATTTCGCAATATTCCAAAACTTCGTAATGAAATAAAACTACATAAGACTTCTGATAAAATAACAAGCACTGCTTATTATTTTATCTATGAAAATTATTCAAGTAATTGCAAACTTCGTAAGCAATTATTTTCATAATTTTATTTAAACAATCTATCGCCAATTTCATCAGCATAGCTGACAAAGTTTGCCACGATTGTTATAACTTTTTTGAGAAAAAAGTTAGCAAAAAATCTTTCTTTGATTGATAACTTCAAAACAAAAAATGTTATTTTAGTTTTAAAGTTTTTCCATTATTGCTCTTACTTTTGTTAGTCAAGAATCAAGACAAGCAACTATCGTTGTTCTTGACTAACATTATCATTTTTCTTTTCTTCTTTATCAAATATAAATGTTCTGCAATTTGTTTTCTCTGGTATAGTAGTAAATAAATCTTCTTTGTTATCTATCAAACTTTTTTCATCATTACCTATATAAATAACCCCTAGTTGAAGCTTATCTAGTTTGTCCATTTTTTGATAATCTTCTATTGGAAATATTCTTACTATATTTCTATTTTCGTAATCATTAAAGAACATAACTTTATTATCATAATAGTAGGTTGCTTCAAAATAGCCTACATTGTAATATTGTCTTAAAGTAAATACTATCTCACTAACTTTTTCTATTGGTAGATATTCACTAAATCGTAATTTTGTAACAATATTACCTAGAATTGCATAATCAGTTCTTGCAAGAAAACCAGCATCATATAATTCATTACATGGTTTGCACATACTTTCTCTAAAATAAACTTCACCAAGTCTTACTTTATTATTTGAGTAATATTCTAGTTCAACATAATCAACATATCTCATAATTAAATCTGCTTTTTCGCTTCTATCATAGTCTTTCCACATATAAGTATTTTCTTCATATTCTTCTGAGTAAACAAGTTGGTTTATATAATCTAAATCTCTTTTGATTAAAATATCTTCTGGTGTAAATTTTAATTCATCACATAAATCACATTCTTTAATTTTTTCTTCTAGATTTTTAATTGTACTTTCAACAATTTCTTTTTCATTATCATATTCTTCAATCGTAAATGAACCATTAATATATGCTTTTCTAATTCTCTCAAATTTGTTATTTTGTTCATTTAGTTCTTTTACTAATTTATCTTTTGGATTATTTAATTTTGTTTTTATCATGGGTAGTAAAGTTTGATTTACTACTGAATCATATTCCTGAATTTCATTAATAAAATTATCAAATTCTTTTTCTATATCAGTTTCTTTGATTGAGATTTTACAATCATGACATTGGTAGTAATAATAGATATTTCCATTTTTCTTTCTTGTTGCATTACCACCTAAAATTCTTCCACATTTAGGACATTTAAGTTTTTGTAAGAATAAGTATTCTTTATCTCTTTTATAGTTTCTTGCATTCTTTTTCTTTTGTACTTGGCATTCTTCCCATAATTCTTTTGATACAATAGGTTCAACAACATTCTCATAATAAGTAGGATTATTAGTTCTTTTACCATGAACAAAATCGCCTTTATAAATTTCATTTTCTATTATTTTTAAAATAGTACCATCACACCAATTTGTTTTACCAAATACTTTTTCTTCGTTATATAAATTGCTAATTGTTTGATAAGAATTACCCTCATAATATAAATTAAATATTCTTACAATTTGGTCTTTTGTTGCTTCATCTGGGACAAGTTTTTTATCTACATGTTTATAACCAAAAGGGGCTTTATGTGGAATATTTCCAACTTTAATCGCACCTGCTAAACCTATTTTAGTTCTTTCACTTGTTCTTTCTATTTCATTTTGGCTAACTGTTGTTAGAAGTCTTGCGACCATTCTACCATTAGCATTTGTAGTATTTATATCATCATTCGCACAATCTAAGTAAGCATTGTTTTCTTCTAGGAATTTCATTATATCTTCCATATCATAAACACTTCTAGTTAATCTATCTAGTTTTAGTACAACAATCGTATTTACTTTTTTCTTTTTTATATCTTCTTTTAATTCTTCAAATGCTGGTCGGTGGTTTCCAGTTTTAGCACTAATTCCAGCATCTTTATAGATTTTATAAATCTCATAACATTTATACTCACACATTGCTCGGAGTCTTTTTTCTTGTTCTGGTAAACTAAAACCTTCTCTTGCTTGATCTTCAGTACTAACTCTTATGTAGATTCCAGCAATTTTCTTTTCTTCATTCATAAACATAAAATCCTTTCTTATTCTTCATCAAAAAAGAGGCGACAAAGACATTTTTAAATTGGTTTTATGTCTTTGACACCTCTAATAATAATCAATTTAGTTTTATATTAACCCCTCAAAAACATAAAACTTCTTTTATTGCTTTCTTATTATAAAGAGTTTGTAGTTAAAGTCAAGACATTAATTACCATTTTTTACCTATTTTAAGGCTTGTTTTTTAAGAAGTTAGTACAAATCTTATATTTTAGTTTAGTTGTTTTATAAAAGCTTCTAAGTCTTTTAATTCTAGTCTTTCTGATAGATTACCAACATATAAAGTTTTAGAGTAGTTAAAAGCAAGAAAGGTTATTCCTTTAATAATAATTCTATGTGGCTCTACATAACTCAAATTTGTACGAGTAATATTGCGAATATTACCATTAATAATAGTAGGTTTTGTATTACAAAAATCACATATAAATTCTATTTTCCTCTTTAACTCACTTTCAATCTCTAATTCCTTTGTAGTAATATTAATCATTTAAAACCTGTCCTTTCTAAACTTAAACACTAAAAAAGTACCAACTTCTTTTGAAATTGATACTTATGTATTTTAAGTCCTAAACTATAAAAGTTCGGACAGATTTCCCAATGGAGCCATAGTTGAGTGATAACACAACTTTTTCTCACACGAGGATGATATATAAATCATCCAACTAATAATATTATAGCACTTATATATTTTTTAATCAATATAAGTAATTTGTTAATTCTAGCTCATCAATTGTAATAGCAGCTTTATCATATATTTCATTATAAGCAATAATTTTAATTAATCTTTTAACGTCATATAGCCATTGTACTGTAATCTTTTTAAAACGTTTTGGATTGTCAGTTGGAATAGGTAAATTTTCAACATAAAAGCCATCGTGTGAATAATAATTCCTAAGTGATCTTATTTCGCTTTCAAGAGTATTTATATCAATACCTTTAAAAAAATAATCTTTTAATTTTGGATATTTTTTTAAATATTTTTTTAAAAAGCATTTATCTTTTCCTTTACCTTTTGCTTTTTGTTTTTCATAATCAATTACTTCTAAAACTTTATAGTATTGTAAGAATTCCATTTCATAATAACCAATCTCTTTATTAAAATTGATAAATGGCAAATACGTGTTACTATTTTCAAAATCTATGTTTAAGAATAGCGACAATATTTTTTGAAAAATCGTTTTTAATTCTTTTTTATCTTTACATATATTAAATGTTGGTATCTTTTCGGAAGAATACTTTTTTTGTTTGTAATTATAAAAATTATATGTTCTTTTTGAATAATCATAAATAGTTGCAATATAGCTTTTGTTTTTATTTAAAATACACATATGAAGTGTTGAATCAATTCTAGCCGATATGCGTAAAATATCGTCGATAGAAACACTTTTTTTAAATCTTATTTGCAAATAAGTGCTTGGTTTAATGGAAAAGTCATATATATTTCCACTAGGATTAAACGAGTGTATTAAATAAACACTTATTTCATTGTTGCTACTATATTTTAATGAAAATAACTTTTTAGGTTTATTTGTTTTTGCTTTAATTGTTATTTCTTCTTTGATACCTTTTCTTTTAATAGATATTGGATTATCTGAATAGTAATATATTAATTTATCATTATAGTAATCAAATTTCTTTAATTTTGTTTCTGGTGTTATATGTTTTATTGGCTCTAATGCTTCACGACCAATTGCATACATTTTTGATATTATAGTTGTACTACTTATTGAACTATAACTAGTTGTCTTAATGTTAGCATTAAAAAAAGTTATTGGATAGTATTTACTATTAATGCCATAATATAGTTTTGATTCAACAAGTTTTCCTGGACCACTTGCAAACATTTCGAAAGAATCATATTTATCAACACCATTAACTTTTATTTCTATATAATCATCTTTTTCATTTAAAACAATCATATCTTGTTTTTCAACTTCAATTTTTTTGAATGGTTCCTTATCTATATAGCCTAGTTCATTGTTCAAAGACATCAACTCCTATAAGCATTATACCATAATAGATATAAAATTTATTGAAAGTATGGTATAATTATTAGTAGATAAGGTTACTTATTTGTTTGTGAGGTGTTATTTTGAG
The DNA here is from genome assembly GCA_947646095.1 of uncultured Mycoplasmatota bacterium. Classification (GTDB taxonomy): domain Bacteria; phylum Bacillota_I; class Bacilli_A; order RF39; family UBA660; genus SIG208. The sequence continues at coordinate 1,921 of CANSFI010000034.1, read as the reverse complement.
TAAAGAAAAAGAAAAGAAAGAATACTTTTTTAAAAGTAAATTCTTTCTAAAATTATTTGGTATTCCTTCAATTTGTTGGTTTTTATTAGAATTGTTGGTAAAAGATGTTCCTAATGATGATGGTTCTATAACTACTTGGCCCGAGTTATTGCAAGAAACATTTATAGTAATAGCAGTTTGGTTAATAATATCTTTTATTATTGCATTAGTAGTAAATGAAGTTAGAAAAAGTAAGCCTAAAACAAAAATAGTTAAAGAGGTTCAATATATTACTAAACCTGATGATAAAATAACTGTTAAGCCTGAAGAAATGAAGGAAGAAATTAAAAAAGAACTTAAAGAGGAAATGAAAAAAGAAGCAAAGAAAAAGAAAAATGAAAAATGTTTATTTTCATGTGAAAGTGTCGTTGATGGATACGAATATAAGAAAATGGCAAAATACTTTCCAAAAAGAATGTATTGGGTATTTGTTATTAGAGGAACAATTTTTAATGTAATTATATCAGCTTTAATTGCATTAACCACACAAAGTTGGATTGCAACATTAATATTTCTTATAGCATATGAAATATACTTGTTGATTTATTATAAAGTAAGATTAGAGCCGATGGCAGAAAAAGTTCATAACGCAAGATTAAAACGTGGTGAAATTGAAGTTAATTTTGAAACAGAATTTTATGAAGATTATTTTATAAGAAAAGGAGAAAAATCTTCAGTAACAATAGATTATTCTGAAATTAATAGATGTGTTGAAAACGATACTAATTTTTATTTAGAATATGCCAAAAAAAATATGATTATAATAATACAAAAAAATAGATGTGATTTAGAATTAATTAGTTTTATTAGAAATAAGTTCAGTAATTTAGAAAATAATTTAGGAGATACATCTAGTTATAAAGAAATTAAAAAAGCAAAGAATACTAAATTAATAAATACTCTTATGATAATACTATTCATTGCTACATTATGTTGTTTATGGGGAGCTATGTGGTCAGTATCATTAATAAATGAAATAAACCCACAACATGGATTTAATTTTACTAAAAACACTTGGGTATTTTGGTGTTGGTTACCAATTCCAATTTCCTCTATTATATTAGGATTTATATATAATGGTAAGGGTTTAAAATGTACTAAAAATATAGTTGCTGGATTTATAATAGGATTCTTATTATTAGTGTATGGAGCATTTAGCTTATTTCCTACTTTTTCAGAAGATTATAGTAAAATAAATGATTATAAACAATATATAGATGCAAGTATTCCAAGTAATGGAGAATTAGAGATTCAAAATTGGGAAACATATTTTGATGATGATAAAACTGAATATGCAATTATAAATGCATATTATGATAAAGAAGACGTAAGTATATTAGAAAATAGTATTGAAGAAAGTAATAATTGGATTTTAAGTACAAAACTAAAATCAGAACTTAAAATATTATTACCAACACAATTTAGATCTAGTGATAATGTTTATTATTCAATATATAACAAAACTACTAATGAATATAATACAATCCCAAATGAATCAGGAGAATATGAAATATATTCAATGTATTATGATAAATCTCTTAAACAATTATCAATACACAAATATAAATATAATTTTAATAAATAAAGATGATTTGAGTTATAACTCAAAATCATCTTTTTCTTTGTCTTTTTTATTTTCCCAACCTGTAATTCTATCAAAGGTTTTTTCACTAATAATTTTGTTATCATACATATCACTAATAACTTCTGAATATACATCTTCTTTATCTTTTCTATTAAACATTCTTTTTAAGAAGTTGATTAGTTTTTCAAATAATTGTTGTAATTCCTGAAGTTGAAATTTCAAATTAAAATTGTCTTTTCTATATGGTGTTAGTATAGATATATAGACACGAAAAACTTTAGTAATGGTATACTAGAA
>CANSFI010000033.1 GCA_947646095.1 uncultured Mycoplasmatota bacterium | reverse complement strand
GTTATAGTATCGAAAATATAAAACAAAAAATCAAAGATATGCAAGAACTAGGTTATAGTTATAATGATGTAATAAAGATGACAAAACAACTACCAGCCATCTATGGTTATAGTATCGAAAATATTACTCAAAAAATAGAACTTTACAAACTAATGAATATTTTACATATTTTTGTAGATAATCCTAATCGTTTAATTCAAAGTTGTGAATTAAGTTTTGCCAGATATATGTTTTATAAAAATAATGGAATAATAATAAATGAAAAGAATTATTTTAATTTATTTATTACCCAGTCGAGATTCAAAAAAAAATATGGAATAGATAACAAATCCTTAATACAAATGTATAATTATAGTGAATTTATGAAGGAGAATAAAGATGAAAGAACTTTATAATTTAGGATTAAGTGAAATTGATATAAAAAATATAATTGAAACATATCCAGAAATAAAGGATTTAACAGATGAAGAAATAGCAAAAAATATTGAAATATTAAAAAATATAAATTGTAATGATAAACATATTAGAAATATATTAATTGCTAATCCTTATTACTTAAATAGATCTATAAATGATATAAAATCATTAATAATGAAATTAAAAGAAATAAATATAGTCAATATTAATCTATTGTTTGATTCAAATCCATTTTTATTAAATAGAGATTCATATGAAATAGATGAATATATAAAAAAAGAATTAGAAGAAGGAAAAAAATTAGAAATTATAGTTGATGAATTAGAAAGTAATCCATATATAATAGATGAAAAATAAGGATGATAAAATGATTGTTGATGAATTAAAAAGGTATATGTTAGAATATGGTTTTAATAATGAAGATATAAATAAAATATTAGCTGTTTATACTTTTAAAGAAAACGAAATATTGTTTTTCAATATTAAAAAAATTAATACCCTTTTAGAAACTTTAGGTTATACTCAAAATGATATAGTAAAAATGGCTAAACGATTCCCCCTTCTTTATAGTTATAGTATGAAAAATATAAAACAAAAAATTAAAGATATGCAAAAATTAGGCTATAGTTATAATGATGTAATAAAAATAATTAAGCAACTACCAGCCATCTATGGTTATAGTATCGAAGAAAATATAAAACAAAAAATTAAAGACATGCTAGAACTAGGTTATAGTTATAATGATATAATAAAAATGACAAAACAACTACCATCTATCTATAGTTATAGTATCGAAAATATAAAACAAAAGATAGAACTTTATAGATTGATGAATATCTCACATATTTTAGTAGAAAAAGCTACTTACTTAATGCAAAGTTGTGAATTAAGTTTTGCTAGATATATGTTTTATAAAAATAAGGGAATAATAATAGATGAAAATAATTATCCTAAATTATTTATAGATCAATTAAAATTTAAAAGATTGTATGGAATAGATAATAAAACTTTAATACAAATGTATAATTATGATGAATATTTCAGCAAAGAAAAAAACGTATTAATTAAAATTTAAAGAGGTGATAGTATGCAAAAAGAAAAAAAATTTGAAGAAAAATTAAAAGAAGTAGAAGAAATTGTTAACGATTTAGAATCTGGCGAAATAAATTTAGATGAATCGATAGAAAAATATACCAAAGCAATGAATTTAATTAAAGAATGTGATTCAGAATTAAAAAACATAGAAGAAAAAATTGCTAAAATAATTAAAGAAGATGGAACAGAAGAAGAATTTATTACTGAAAATTAATACCATTTTGGTATTTTTTTTAGTTCATATTTTTCTTAACTTATTCCATAATAATAATGTAGTCTGTAAATTATAAAAGGAGATGAAAAAGTGTTTTTTAAAAAATTTAAAAAAGCAACTTTGATAATTCTTCTAACATTAATTAGTATACCAATAAATGCTTTAGCTTATTCAGACTATATTATAGCTGGTGGTCAAAATATCGGTATAGAAATAAAAGCTAAAGGAGTAATTGTAGTTGGCACATACAAAGTTAATAATGAAAATATAGCTTATGATTCAGGTATTCGTGTTGGAGATGTTATTGTTTCTATTGATAATCAAAAAGTAGCTAACGTTGATGAAATGGTAAAAAGAATTAATGAATCAGATGGGACTGTAAAAATAGGATATATTCGTAATGATATAAGTAAGTATACAGATTTAAAATTATATAAAGAAAATAATTCTTATAAAACAGGAATATATGTAAAAGATAGTATTACAGGAATTGGTACCTTAACATTTATTGATCCAAATACTAAACTTTTTGGTGCTTTAGGTCATGAAATAATTGAAAAAAATACTGGCAAACCATTAGAAACTAAAGAAGGAACTATTTTTGATTCAGAAGTTATAAGTATTACACCAAGTACTAATGGAACAGCAGGTGAAAAAAATGCTAAATATTATATAGATCGTATAAATGGTAATATTTTTGAAAATACAACTCAAGGAATATTTGGTACTTATTCTTCAGCTATAGACAAAAATAAGCTATATAAAGTAGCTGAATTTAATGAAATAAAAAAAGGTGAAGCTAAAATTTTAACTGTTTTAAATGGTACTGACGTTAAAGAGTATACAATTGATATAACTAAACTCACCGACAATCAAAAAGTAAAAAATATAACTTTTAATATTACAGATCCAGAGTTATTACAAAAAACAGGAGGAATAGTACAAGGGATGAGTGGAAGTCCAATTATACAAAATGACAAAATAATTGGGGCTGTAACTCATGTGGTATTGGATGATCCTACTAAGGGATATGGAATCTTTATTAGAAATATGTTAGAAGAAGCAGAAAACTAAGATGAATATTCAAATTCATCTTTTTTTAAAAACCATTATTTTTAAATGCCTAAATTGACTTTATGACACTTTTATGGTATAATTATTCATAACATCAAAGAAAAAATTGATTAATAATTTTAAAAAACTAAACATTTTTTTAAATATTAATTAATATGATTTGACAAGGAGTAATTATTATGGTAGTATATACCGTGTTCAAAGGGGGAATATATTATGTATAATGAAAGAAATGATAGTTTTTCTATCAAGGATATGATTATTCAAATATTATTTATCGTATTATTTGTTTTTATCTTAATTTGGTTATTTCCAACTAAAAATAGTTTAAAAGGAAAACTTGATAAAATAGATGAGGTAAATACAAAATTTGATGTTTTAACAAATCGTATATTTAATGATAATCTTCAAACTATGAAAGAAGCAGCTATAGCTTATTATACAACTCCAAGATTACCTAAAAATGTTAATGATGTTAAATCAATGACTTTACGCGAAATGCTTAAGGAAAAATTATTAATCGAATTTAAAGATGCAAATAATAAATCTTGTAAATTAGATGATTCTTATGTAGAAATCACAAAATTAGAAGATGAATATTTATTAAAAGTAAGTTTAACTTGTACTGATAACGATGCTTATATTTTAGTTCATTTAGGATGTTATAATTATTGTAATAGTGATATCTGTGAAAACAAAAGCAAACCAGCATCACAACCAATTTTAAATAAACCAGTTAATAATAAACCTACTACTCCAACCAATCCAACGCCATCATATAAATGTAAGTATGTAAATGGTAAATATTATGGAAAAGATGGAAATGTAGTATCAAAAGATACATATACTAAAGAATGTACAACACCAGCTCCATCATATAAATGTGAATATGTAAATGGTAAATATTATGGAAAAGATGGAAATGTAGTATCAAAGGATACATATACTAAAGAATGTACACCAACCACTCCTGTTACACCAATCAATCCTATTACACCAGATCCAGTTTGTATTTATAAATATGAAAAAACGGTTACAGAACAAAAATGGTCTAATTGGTCTAATTGGTCTACTAATGTTATAAGTGCAACTAGTACAAGAAAAGTAGAGAAAAAAACTGAAACAAAAACTGAAACAAAAACTGAAATAAAAGATGTATTAAAAGCTTATAAGAAAACTACTACTACAACACCTAAAACTGAAAATGTTCAAGTTCAAGTAAGTACTGTTAATACTTCATATTGTAATGCATATACTTCACAATATACAAGTACAGGACAAAAGAAATATGAATGGATTAATCAAGGAACTTCATATTATAATACTCATCCAAAACCAGATACTAATACAAAATACGAATATGTAGGTTCAACAACAATTGATTGTAAAGATTGTTATAATGGTGTATTATATATTTATAGAAAATATACTTTAAAAGTTTATGACGTTGTTTCTAAAGACTCAGTTTGTTCTTCTTATGGGACTATGTCAACACCAATCTATATAACAGTTCCTAAAATTATAGGATATAATCAAAAAGTTACATATACACCAATTTATGAAAAACAAACTGTTACAACACCTGTAACTAAAACAACAGAATACTATAGATATAAAACATTATCTACAAAACAAAATATTTTAACAAAATGGAGCAGTAACAAAAATGATAAAACTTTAATTAATGATGGATATAAATATGTATCTAGCGTTTGTAATTAGAAAGGGGAAAGTAGAAAATGGAAAAAAAAGTTTATACATATATTGACCCTGTAACAGGAATGGAAATTCCTGTTACTGTTAAGGTTAATAAAAAATTGACTAGCAAAAAGAGGTTTAATAAAAAATCAAAAGAAGAAAAAGCAAAAGGAAAAAAATCAAATCTTGCTAAAAAAATAGCAAGAACACTTCTTCTTGCTGTTGCAACAGGTACAATTATTCAAGGGTCACTTAGCTATGCTATGAGTAGTCAAGCAGCTAAAGATATCACTTCTGTTGGTAAAGTAGTTGCAGCAGGAGAATATCAAGCTAGTAATGAAGATGAAAAAGAAGAAGAACAAGTAGAAGAAAATGAAATAGCTGATGAAAATTTAAGATTCGATCCAAATTCTAGAGAAACTATAGTTGAAAATGCAGTTTTCTTAGTTGAAGATGCTGCTAAAGCAGGTAAAAAATTAGATGCTGAAGATGCTGTTCTTACAGTTATTACAGCTAATATTAATGAAATTACTCCAGGATTTATGGGAGAAGTATTTGGTGAAACTAAAGATCAAAAATATACATATTCTCAATTAGTAGATTCTTATTTACGAGTAGGTTTAATGCAAACTGAAAATATGGCAATTGCCAAAAATGATGATTTAGCTTTTAATGTAGAAAATATTTTTGCAAATAAAGAAGATCATGAATATTTATCTAGTATGAGAAATTTAGTTACAAGATTTAATAATTCACAAGATGAAAATGAAAAAAAACAAATAGCTGATGAATTAAATAAAATAGCATTTGATTTAACTACATATGAAGCTCATGATATTAGTAGTGCTGCATCAGTATTATCAATGTTATCATTAGATGGTGTACGCATTTATACTAATACAAATACTAATTATACTGTTTTACCAGATGACATTCGTGATGAAATGTTTGGTAATGGCAATTATAGTTGTACTGAAAAAGCTACATTCACTAGTGAAGATGGAATGGTTTTAGAAACACAATATTCTAATCGTGTTAGTGACTTAAAAGTAGATGCTGTTGAAAAGAAATTAGAAAATGCTATTTTAGAAGAGGGAAAACAACCTCAAATAGCAAGTATTATAAAAGAAGTAAATGATAGAACTAAAGATGTTCAAGTAGCTGATATTAATACAGTAGATGAAATCAATAAAGTTATGGAAGAAAATAGAAATATTCCATACGCATATGAGATAGCACCAGGAGTAACAAATCCAAACTATTCACCAAAAACAGAAAGTGATCAAGTTGTTACAACTGAAACTGGTGAGCAAGTAATAGTAGCTCAAGATAATACTAAAAATCAAGAAAATAACGGACAAGAAAAAAATGGTCAAGAAAATAATGCAGCTAAATCTCAAGAACAAGCACAAAAAGAACATCAACAAAAAGTAGAAAATGAACAGGCAGAAGCTAATAAAGGAGCTGCTGATGGTAAATACTATGGTGAAAATGGTTTAGCAAAACCTTCATTAAGTGGTAAATCTCAAACTTATATAAATGCATTTAATACCTCATATGATGCATACAAAGCTCTTTATGATGCAAATCAAAACAGTGTTAAAGAAGAGACTGTACCACCTGATGAAAATAAAACTTCTGATGATAATCAAACCAATGATGTTGAATCAACTACAAATATAACAATAGAAGAAGAAATTATTCCAGTAGAACCAGAAACCAATACTCAGCAACAAACTCAAGTTCCTCAAGAAACTGTTCAACAGACATCTGATCCTTATGAAACTAGGACATATACAAATGAAAATGGGGCTACTGTAGTAGAAGAAATTATTTTATTAGAAGACATGTCATTAGAGCAATTAGAAGAATTAAGACAAGCGGCTATGGGTGAAGAACCAATCTATATTGAAGAAGGAAAAACTAGATAATTTATATAAATTAAGGTGTCATTAGGACATCTTTTTAATATTCAATTTGACAAAATAAATATTTATAGTAAAATATTAATGTTGACTTTTTTATTAATTTTGTAAAATCTGTGTCAATTAAATTATAATTTTGTGTAATTTATGATATAATATATTAGTATCTGAGGTGAATAAAAATGTTCAATATAAAAAATGATAATGAGTATATTGAAATTGTTAAACATATATTAGATAATGATGAATTTAATAAATTGGATTTAATAGAACATCATGGTATTACTAGATTAGAACATTCTATTAAAGTTTCTTATTATTCTTATAAGATTGCTAAAAAAATAAAATTAAATCATAGTGCTACTGCTAGAGGAGGATTGCTTCATGATTTTTTCTTAAGTGATAATAGTCGTTCAGATAAGAAAAAATTAGTAGATACTTTTACTCATCCTAAAAGAGCAGTAATTAAGGCAGAAGAAACATTTGAAGTGAATGATTTAGAAAAAGATATAATTGTTAGTCATATGTTTCCATTCTATAAATCAATACCTAAATATACTGAAAGTTGGATAGTAAATTTAACTGATAAGATTATAGGTAGTTATGAATTATTTTGTCAATATCGTTATACTTTAAGTTCAGCAGTTAATTATTTATACTTGTTTGTAATATTAAATTTAATAAAATAGCTTAACGCTATTTATGTCTTAGTAACTCAGTTGGATAGAGTAACGACCTCCTAAGTCGTAAGTCGGCAGTTCGAATCTGCCCTAGGACACCATAGGGAAATTAGTCGAACTAATTCGACTTTCAAAATATAAAGGTTAATTTCGGTTAATCTTTTTTGTTTGTTTTGAAAGGAGTTTGATTAATGATGCAAATAGTAAAAGAAAAATTAGAAATTGATGAGATATTAGAAAAGAAGATTAATAACTCGCTTAAGTTTAATAACATAAAAAGCAAAATTAAAGATTGGTAGTATTATTAGTTTAACAAATACTAATATTGCTTATATAGAGCCTCACAAACTTAAAATAAATGAAATTACTTATCTTTTCTTTAATGAGTGTGAAGATGTTTATATTAATGATTTAAGTAGGTCTATTCCTTTAAAAGAATTAGAGCATTTTATCAAGTGTACTTTTTAAATACAAATTGAATACGAAAAAAAGCAAAATTCAACCGCATAAGTTTATTGTAATTTAAAGTATAGGTAGTAAAATATGGTAAAATGCTTAAATTCTTGAAAAGGAGGAAATGAATATTGAATAAGAAGAATGCAGCAATCTATTGTCGTGTCAGTACAGAGGATCAAGCCCGTGAGGGTTATTCTCTACCTGAACAACAAGAAAAGTTAAAAGATTTATGTAAATATCGAGATTATAATGTTTATGGTATATATGAAGATGCAGGGATATCAGGAAAAGATATGGAGCATCGACCCCAATTTCAAAAGATGCTAGAATGTGTTAGAGGTGGTAAAGTTAATGTTATTGTTGCCTACAAACTTGATAGATTAACAAGAAGTGTTAGAGATTTAGAAATACTAATTAGTGAATTAGAAAAATATAATTGTAGTTTAGAATGTGCTATGGATGATATTAATACATCTACTGCTAATGGTAGATTCTTTGTAAGAATGTTAACAGTCTTATCACAACTTGAAATAGAAAGAGTTAGTGAAAGAACTAAATTTGGAATGGTTGGAGCTATCAAAGATGGTCATATTCCAGTCAGAAAAACACTAGGTTTTATGAGAAAAGATAAGAAGTTGATTATTAATCCTGCTGAAAGTGAAATTGTAGAAAGAATATTTGATTTATATTATAAAGGTAAATCCTACCAGCAAATAGCTAATATATTTAATGATGAAAAAGTGCTAAATAAAAAATGGTATGATACGACTATATTAAAAATATTATCTAATCCATTATACAAAGGAGATTTTGTAAGTGGTACTAGGACAAGAAATCCTATTCTTTACGAGAATGTAGTTGAACCGATTATCTCTAAAAAGTTATGGGAAGACTGTCAGGAGCAAACTAGAAAAAATACAAGAAATTATACTAGAAGAAATGATTATATTTTCTTCCAAAAAATTATATGTCCTCATTGTAAAAGAATTATGGCTTGTAAAGCTCCAGGTGGAAGTAAAAAGAAATATATTTATTATCAATGTAATAAATGTAAAACTTATATTAGAGAAGATAAGTTAATAGAATTATTAGTTGATGAAATTACTCAAATTATTGAATATGACTCAATTGTTAGAAAACATTTTGCTCCTCTTTTAAAGAAAAAACTCGAAAATACGAATGAATTACTTTCTAAAGAGTTAAATACTTTAAAAGATAAAGTAATAATACTTAAGGATGCATACTTAAATGAAATTATTAGTTTAGAGGAATATAAAGAGGATAAAAGTGATTTAGAAAATAGAATTATTGAAGTTGAAAAGAAAATTAAAGAAGAACAAGAACTAGACCAATACAATTTTACTTTTGAAGATATTATGTTAAAACGTGATTTAGAAAGTATTAAATGTTTAATTAATCCATTTTACGAATTGAATTTCCAAGCTAAATGGAGCGAATTATCTATAGCTGAAAAACAAGAATTAATAACAAGTTATATTGACTCTATAGAAGTTATTAAAAATGATAAGGATATAAAAATAAAACATATAAATTTTAGGAAAACCTTTATTGAAGAGTATGCCAATCTTTTTAATAGTGGTGGTATCAATAGAAATCAAGAAATAAAAGCAAATAATGTGTCTATAAATATTAAAGTATCAGCCCCAATGACTAGAGAAGAAATTAAGAGTTATATTAAAAAATTACAATTAAATTATCCTATTGATTATCAAGAATTAAATAAAGAACAAGTTAATGATCAACAATTTATG
>CANSFI010000032.1 GCA_947646095.1 uncultured Mycoplasmatota bacterium | reverse complement strand
AAATGCACCCGTTAGGGTGGCGAATGAAATTTATTTCATTCTTTTTTTATTTATTAAATAAAAAAAATGTTGAATAATTTTTATATAGTTCTATTTTAGAATAGAACTATATTTTTGATTTTTAAACAAAAAAACTTTACAAAAATGCCATTTTAGAGTAAAATAGTGGTTGATAGTGGAGAACAGTGGTGCAAAGTGGGTGATTATTATGTTTATGGGGGAATATCATCACAATATTGATGAAAAAGGAAGACTTATAATTCCTTCTAAAATTCGTTATGAATTAGGAGAAAACTTTGTTATAACCCGTGGACTTGATAATTGCTTATTTATTTACCCTAAAGATGAATGGAATAATATAATTAATAAATATAAAGAATTACCTAATACTAAAGATGCTAGAAACTTCATGCGCTTCTTTTTATCAGGTGCATCCAATCTAGAATTTGATAAACAAGGACGTATTAATATACCATCTCCATTAATTAGATACGCTGATTTAACTAAAGAATGTGTTGTAATTGGTGTTAATGATAGATTAGAAGTGTGGAGTAAAGAACGTTGGGAAAACTTTACTTTAGAAAATGAAGATAACCTATCTGATATAGCTGATAAATTATTCGCAACTAATTTAAATATCTAGGGGGAACTTATGCATAAAAGTGTCTTATTAGAAGAATGTATTGAAAACTTAAACTTAAAGGATGATAGTGTCATAGTTGATTGTACACTAGGATATGGTGGTCATAGTAGTGAAATACTAAAAAAAATAAATAGAGGTTTTCTTTATGCATTTGATCAAGATAAAGATGCAATAAAATATAGTCTAGAAAGATTAAAAAAAATAAATAATAACTTTGAAATAATTAATACTAACTTTGTTAATTTAGAAAAAGAAATAAAAAAGAGAGTAGCAGAAGTAGATGGAATTCTTTATGATTTAGGAGTATCTAGTCCCCAACTAGATATTGATGAAAGAGGCTTTAGTTTTCATAATGACGCTAAACTAGATATGCGTATGGATAAAGAAAATAAATTGTCTGCTTATGAAATAGTAAATAATTATTCTAAGCAAGAACTATCTAATATTTTATATAAATATGGTGAAGAAAAATATGCTAGTAGTATTGCTAATGGAATAGTTAAAGAAAGAAGTAAAAAAACAATTGAAACAACTTTAGAACTTGCTGAAATAATTAAAAATAGTGTTCCAGCTAAGTATAGAAGAGAAAAACATCCAGCTAGAAAATCATTTCAAGCTATTAGAATAGAAGTTAATAAAGAATTAGATGTTTTTGAAAGTAGTTTAAAACAAGCATTAAATTTAATTAAAGTACATGGTAGAATCTGTGTAATAACATTTCATTCATTAGAAGATAGAATTTGTAAAAATATCTTCAAAGAAGTAAGTACACTAGATCCTAATTTAAAAAAATTACCAATTATACCAGAAGAATTGAAACCAAAATATAAAATAATTGGTAGTATTAAACCAAAAACTACAGAACTTGATTATAACAATCGTGCTAGAAGTGCTAAATTAAGAATAATTGAAAGGGTTAGATAAAATGGCAAAAAGGAAAAAAATTAAAATTACAAGAGGTGAAAAACTATTATATACAGGAGCAATATTATCTTTTTTAGGAACATTACTCGTTCAAGTATTTTGTGGTGCTAGTGTAGGACACTTGAATATGAGTGTAGAAATGTTAAAATATAATATAGATTCACAAGAAAAAAAGAATGAAAGTTTAGTAATGCAAGTAAATGAACTTACTGCATTTGATAAAGTTAAAGATGTAGTAGCTGACATGGGACTTGCTTATAACAACGAAAATATTATCGTAGTTGATGAATAACTGGAGGTAATAAAATGAAGAAAGAAAGAAAACAATTACAACCTTGGAAATTTCCAAAAAGGGTATTTGGAATCTTTCTTTTTTGTCTTTTTTTAATATATCTTCAATTTGCTTATCTTTCTTTATCACCTAATGTATATGGAATTAATATGGATAAATTTGCTAAAGCTAGAAACACTTATTCAACTACTTTATATGCTAAAAGAGGAACAATATATGATACAGAAGGAAATACTTTAGCGCTTAATGTATCATCTTATACAGTTATTGCTTATCTTTCACCTAAAAGAACAGGAAGTAATACCAAACCCTTACATGTAGTTGATGTTGAAAACACAGCTAAAAAATTATCACCAATTTTAAATATGACAGAAGAAGCTTTAACAAAACTTTTAACAAAAGAAGCCTATCAAGTAGAATTAGGTCCAGGTGGTAGAGGGATTACTGAAGTAGTCAAAGAGGAAATAGAAGCTTTAGACTTACCAGGTATAGATTTTATTGAAAACTTTAAAAGATATTACCCTAATGGTGACTTTGCATCTTATATATTAGGATATGCTAAACAACATGAAAAAAAATATAAAGTAGACGATGTTGAAAAAGTAGAATATAGCATAGTAGGAGAATTAGGGATTGAATCAAAATTTGAAGAAATGTTAGTAGGTAATAATGGATATTTAAAATACCAAAGAGATAGATATGGTTATAAAATACCAGATACTCCAGAAGAAAGAGTAGAAGCTTCCAATGGTTCAGATATTTATTTAACAATCGATTCAAATATTCAAAGATTCGTTGAAACAGCAATAAAAGATACAGAAAAAAACTTTAATCCAGAATGGATGACTTTAACTGTTATGAACGCTAAAACAGGAGAAATTTTAGCATCTTCATCAACTCCTTCATTTGATCCAAACATAAGAAATATAACTAATTATGAAAATCCTTTAGTATCTTATGTTTATGAACCAGGATCTACTATGAAAATATATAGTTATATGTGTGCTATTGATTCTGGTAAGTATGATGGAAATACGATATTTAAATCAGGTAGTATCAAAATAGGGGACGATACTGTTAGAGACTGGAATGATGGAGAAGGTTTTGGAAATATAAGTTTAGATTTAGGTTTTGAATATTCAGCTAATACAGGCGCTACTTATCTTGTTCAAAATGTTATTAATAAAACAGAATTAAGAAATTGTTTAGAAAGCTATGGATTTGGAGAGAAGACAGGTATTGAACTTCCTAGAGAACTAGGTGGTAGCATTAAATTTACCTATCCAATTGAAGTAGCAACAGCTTCATTTGGACAAGGTACTACCTCAACAGCAATTCAACAACTTCAGGCATTATCGATTATAGCCAATAATGGTAAAATGGTTAAACCTTATATCATAAAAAAAATAGTTGATTCTAATACCAACAAAGTAATTGAAGAGACTAAACCAAAATATAGTGAACAATTAGTAAAGACAAGTACAATTGATAAGATGAAAAGTTTAATGTATAGTGTAGTTAATGGTAATAATGCTTGGACTACTGGTAGATCTTATAGAATAGATGGATTTGACATTATAGGAAAAACAGGAACCGCACAAATTTATGATCCAAAATTAAATAAATATTTAGATGGAAGTAATGAATATATTTATTCATTTGGCGGAATGTTTCCAAAAGATGATCCTGAAATAATTATTTATGCTGCCATTAAAAAACCAGCTTATGGAGAAAGTTATGGAATGTCAACAGCCGTTAAAAAAGTTATCAGAGATACATCTAAATACTTAAGTATCTATAATAATAAAGTAAATGAAACTAATATCTCGGATTATATTTTAGAATCATTTTCAAGTAAAAAATTGGAAGAAGTAAAAAAAATATTAGATGATAAAAAAATAACTTCTATTGTAATTGGTAATGGTGATACAGTAATTAATCAATATCCTAAAAAGGATAGTAAAGTATTATCATATGATAAAGTATTTTTAATTACAAATGGTACTAATTATACAATTCCAAATTTAGTTGGATGGTCTAGAAAAGATGCTATAACTTTATTAGATTTATTAGATATAGAATATAATATAGAAGGATATGGATATGTTGCTAGTCAATCAATAGAACCAAATACTAATATAACAGGAGAAGAAAAAATAACTCTGATATTATCAGATAAATATAATATAAATAAAGTTACAAGTGATGAGTAAGTGAAGATATAATAATTATAATAGCTGCCTGTTATTCATAAGAATGTCTTCAGTAAAATAGATAAAATAAAAACAGTTCAAATTAACTGTTTTTTTCTACATAATAAGCATAATACTCTTCAAAAGTTAAATCATTTTCATAAATAAATTTTGCAACTTCTTCACCTACATAACGATAGTGCCAAGCTTCATAATTATAACCTGTAATATATTCTTTACCTTTAGGATATCGTAAAATAAATCCATATTTATAAGAGTTTTCTTTCATCCAAATAAATTCTTTAGTATTTTCAAAAGTAGTTAAGGTAGTAGAAGCGGACGCAACATCTAAAGCAAGTCCTGTTTGATGTTCAGAATGTCCTGGTCTAGCAGAATAAGAATCCGCCCAAATAAGTCCGTTTTGAGCTTTATAATTATTATATAAATTGTTCTGAGTATCATAACTTCTATAGGCAGAATTATTTAGAATATAATAGCCTTGACTTCTAGCATCATCACTTAATTTTTTAAAGGCTTCATAGGTTTTCTTTTCTAATTTAGCTCCACTAACTTTAGTATAATTACTTTCCATTGTAACTAAATTACTATTTTGATAATCTTCATCTAGATAATAGTATTTATTAACAATTAAAAGGTAATCTTTAGATAAATCAGTTTTTTTAGTATTAGTATAAAATTCATAATCTAAATTACTATTAACATCTCTTATAACATCATCTATATCAGTTTTTTTATTTAAATAATTTAAGTAACGATCTAGTCTATCTTTAATAAAGTATTTATGTTTTAAAATACTTATTAAATTTTCACTATATTCTTTATTGATATCATTATTAATTATATAAACTATATCATTTAATGGAGCATTAGAATTATTTTTATAATAATTAATATATTTGTCAATATTTTTAAATTTATAATCTTTAGTATTAACTATTTTTAAATATAATTCATCGTATTCATGCTTTAATAAATAATCAGTTAAATCTTTATCTTTAACAATTTCTATAATTTCTTCTTCATTATAACCGATTTTTTTTAATTTGTAATTATTAGAATTAACTAAATTAATTATATAAATACTTATTATAATAACAAATAATATAAATAATAATAAAAATATTTTTTTTCTTTTAAACTTCTTTTTTTTAGCCATTTTAATACCTCTATTTTTCTAAGAAGTAGGCATAATATTCATCAAAAGTAATACCTAATTCATGTATTTTAGTAGCAGTTTCTATACCTACATAACGATAATGCCAAGATTCATATTTATAACCCGTAATATGTTCTTTATCTTTAGGATATCTTAAAATAAATCCATATTCGTGAGCATGCTCTTGTAACCAGTTAAATTCTTCTGTTTGTTCAAAATTATCCATTGTACTACTTAGAGTACTAACATCGATTGAAAGCCCTGTTTGATGTTCAGAGTATCCAGGACGAGCTGCATAGTTATCAGCATATTCTTTTCCATAATCATTTTTATAACGATTATATAAACCATTTTGATATTCATATGTTCTAAAAGTAGAATTAGCAACAATTGTTAAATTTTCTAATTTAGCAGTTTTAACTAATTTTTTAAATGCTTCATATACTTCACTTCTTATTTGTTTACCTTGAAAAGCAAATTGAAGTCCCATATTTACTAAATCATCAGGTTTATAACCTTCCTCTAAATAATTATATTTATTAACTAAAATCAGATATTCTTTTGACATATCAGTTTTAATGGGCTCTTCATACCAGTCTTTATCAGCTCCTACATTAATAAGAGTAACAACTTCATTATAATCAACTTTTTTATTTTTATCTTTATAATTTAAATATTTATTTAAATTACTTAATATAAAATATTTTTCTTGAAATAATGGAATAATGTGTTCATTATATTCTAAAGAAAGAATAGTTTCAAGTTTTTCTTTATCCATTTTTAAAACAGTACTTATTTCTTTTTCATTGTAACCTAATTTTTTTAATTTGTATTTGTTACTTTTTAAATAATTATAAGTCTTAAAACCTATTATAGTTCCAATAATTAAAACAACAAGTACTACTGCAATTATTATTATCACTTTTTTATTTTTTATTCTTTCCATATTATCACCAATTATTATTATACTAAGGTTAGAAAGTAAATGCAAATGTTATGACAAAAATGTAATAAAAATATGATATACTAAAAATAGTAGGTGATAAAGTGATTAAAATGATAGTAGTTGATTTAGATGGTACTGTTTTAAATGAAAATAAAAAAATATCAGATAATACTAAAAATTATTTAAAAAAGTTAAAAGATAAAGGATATATTATTGTTATAGCAACAGGAAGAATTTACGCTTCAGCTTTAAATGTTACAGATTATGCAAATTTTTCAAATTATATTATATCTGATACAGGTGCTTGCATTTATAATAGATTAAATTCAAAAGCAATATTTAGTAAATTTATTGATTTAGAAATAGCTAGTAAAATTTTTGAGTATTACGATAAAAATTGCCGTTTCATAGATTTTTGTAATAAAGATTTTATTTATAAATACTCAGATGAAATAGAAATTAATAAAGTAATTAAAAATGTTAAAAATAAAGACTACATAATGAATAACTGTAAAGAAATATCTCATATATCTATAGTAATGAAAAATAACGATGATGTTATGAATGTTTACAAAAAATTAGTTAATAGATTTAAAAATATTGAAATAATAATTATGCAAGATTCATATTCAGATAGAAAATGGATTGAAATGATGGCTAAGGATTGTTCTAAATATAATGGAATTAAAAAACTTTCAAATTATCTTGGTATAAAAAATGAAGATATTATTGCTTTTGGTGATGGATTAAACGATGTTGAAATGTTGAAAAAATGTGGTCATGGAGTAGCGCTCAAAAATGCTTTACCAGAAGTAAAAGAAGTATCTAATGACATAACTAGTTATGATTGTAATAATGATGGAGTTATTAATTATTTAAAAGAATATTTAAAAGAATATTTAAAAGAATTATAAAATTGTTTAATAAAATATTATTAATTTAAAAATTTAAGATTTAAATTTATGTTATAATTTTAATATATAAACTAGTCTTATATATAATTAAAAAGGTGAGGTAATATGAAAAAAATGAATAATAAAGGGTTTGCTATATCAGGAATTTTATACTCATTATTAATATTATTTATAACATTATTTATGGGAATATTAATAATATTAGCTACATCTAAATTTTCATTTGATAAAATAAAGAATGATATTAGAAAAAAATTAGAAACAGAAGTATATAAAGATATAGTATTAAATGGAGCAGATCCAGAACTAAAAGGAATGATACCAGTAAAAATAGATTCTAATGGAAAAGTATTAAAAGCTGATATAACAGAAAAATGGTATGACTATAGTAATAAAGAATGGGCTAACGCAGTAGTATTAAATGATAAAAATAAGGTTTATAATAATGGAGATATAATACCAGAAGATAAAATAAGTGGGTATTATGTATGGATACCAAGATATAAATATAAATTGTGGTATACAGAAGCTACAGATTCTCTAACAAGTTTAGATTCATCAAAAATACATAGTATAGATATAGTATTTGAAAATAAAAGGACACTAAAATCAAATGGAACAAGTAATGGAGAATATTTAACACATCCAGCCTTCACTTTTGGAAGTGATGAATTAAATGGAATATGGGTAGGAAAATTTGAAACTGGGTATAAAGGAGCTAATAGTACAGAGTCAGCCGAAATAGAAATACCAGATCCATCTAAAGTGATAATAAAGCCTAATAGTTATTCATGGAGAAATATAAATATAAGTAATATGTTTATAACATCAAGAGGAGTTTCAAACACCTTTAATCTTGATATAACTAGTGATTCCCATATGATAAAAAATACAGAATGGGGAAGTGTAGCATATCTATCACACTCAAAATATGGATTTGATAACAACGTTTATATGAATAACAATAACACATATATGACAGGGTGTGGTGGAGATAATATGTATTCAGCTAATACAAATCTTTGTCAAAATAGATATGGAAGTAGAAGTGATAATATATATAACCAAAGTACAACAGGAAATATAAGTGGCATATTTGATATGAGTGGTGGTTCTTGGGAATATGTAATGGGTTATTCACTATTAATACCAGGAAATAATAGTGGATTTACAGAAGAAACATTTCCTGAAAATAAATATGTAGATATATATCAATCATCACAAGATAAATATAGTCAAAGAATCTTAGGAGATGCAACAGGTGAATTAGGACCATTTTCAAGTAATAGTTATTATTCTGCTGTTAATTCTTGGTATGAAAGCGTAGCTTATTTCTTTGGTATTGATGCATCTTGGTTAGAACGTGGTGGTTCATATGAACATGACTCTAGAATTGGTGGTTCAGGTTTATTTTATTTTAGTGCGAGTGATGGAAGCGCTAATCCATGGTATTCTTTTAGAATAGTTATAGCTTAAGTTTGATTTGACATATTTATTATGATAAAATAATCTAGGTGACTATTAATGGGAGAAAAAGGTGACATTAAAAACTTATATAAAGCATGGCGTTTATTTTTAGAAGAACAAAAAAGAAAGAAAAAATTGAAAAATAAAAAAACTTCTAAAATTAAAGTATTTTTTGTGACCATTTTTACTTTTTTACTTAGTCCTTTTTTCTTCTCAAAAAACAATAAAAAAAGTAACCTAAAAAAGGATAATAAAGAAATAAAAAAAATTGATATTTTAATTGAAAAAATAAAAAAAGAGGATAAAAAAGAAGCTTTATTAGAAATAAAAAAAGAAATTAAAACAGAAAAACAAAAGCTACTTTCTAATATTAACAAAGTAGATTATAAACAGATAGATGTGTTTAATAAAGCTGAAAAAATGGTTGAAGAAAAAATAATTAAAATAGAAAATAATCAGAGAGTAAAGCAGTTACAAAAAAATCAACCAGAGATAAGCAAGGTATTAGAAATACAAAATAATGAATTAGAAGAAAAAGAAATTTTAAAGTCAAGTGAAGTAAATATAGAAAATAAAATTTTAAAATCTAAAGAAACAGATAATAAACAAATTGAAAATTCAAAAATTAATTTGAAAACAAGTGATAAACATGAAGAAATTAAATTTAAAGATAATCTAAAAAAGTTAACTATACCAGTAGTATTGCCATTTTTAATAAAGAGTAAAAAAACATTAAAAGATACAAAAATAGTATCAAATCAAATAGATGAAATTGAAAAGAAACCAATAATAAAACCACAAAATGTAGATATTTTAGAATTTTTAAATTATATGAATTTAGAAATTAGTACTATAGAATCTAAATTAAAGGAAGATTTAGACTTGTATGGATTAGAGTATTTACAATCTAGAATAATAGAACTAAATAATAAAAGAGATTATTTTAAACAAAATTATGATTTTGAAACATTAAGGAAAACTTATAAATCTAAAGATAAATATCATATTTTAGAAAATAATGATATACTTGAATACACTTATAAAAAGTGTAATAAAAAGATTAATAAAATAAAAGAAGAAAAACCAGAAGAAGAAAAACAAGAACCAGAAGAAATTGATTTTAAAGAAATAATAAGGATGAATAATTATTTACAAAAAAAGATAGCTAAACAACAATTACAAGTATATAGAATGAAATTAGAACTTTCTATGTTAGAAGATAAATTATATAAACCAACTCTGCTAATTTATATAAAGCATATGCTTAGAAAATCTTTGAATTTTTGTTTGAATTTAATGCCTATTGGTATTTTTAAAAATAGAATGGTTGGTGGTTTAGTTAGTGCATTTATGTTTAATAATTCTATTAGGAGTATTAGAAATTTAGTCAATAAAGAACAAATAGAATATGCTAGACTTCTAAATAACATTAATAATCAAAAAGATTTAATCTTTAATATAAGACTAGTATATGAAGATGCTATAACACAAATAGAATTTTTAAAATATGATTTATTAGATAAATTTAGTGTTGAAGAATTAAAAGAAGTATTTAGTAAAATGTATGAAATAGAAGAAGAAGTAAAAAGAAAAAATAGATTATTAAGTAATCTAGAAAAAGAAATAGAGAAAACTTATGAAAAAACAAGACAAAAAGTAAAAAAATATGTAGCATAAAAAAGATTCAGTGATTTACTGAGTCGTTTTTTGTTTTTAATAGATAGTTTAAGTTATAAAAAATGCACATTTTTTATAATATTTCTCTTTTAAATTATAAATAATAATTATTAAAAAATTTATAACAATTAAAGAAGGACTTTAGTGAAGAAAGCTAGTATATAACTAGTGAGGTGATCAACATAGAAAAATATCAAAACGG
>CANSFI010000031.1 GCA_947646095.1 uncultured Mycoplasmatota bacterium | reverse complement strand
AATAAAAAAAGGAAAAATAAAACAACAACAATTAATGATTAATAACATGTTAAAAGAAAATATTGATATATCTTTGATATCTAAAATATCTGGTCTTAGTATTGAACAAATAAATGATTTTAGATAGTATCTAAAAAAGTTATGATTTTCTCATAACTTTTTCTATACCATATAATAATTAGATTCACTATATTTTGGGGTAACATTATTACTAGCACCTATAGATGATTCTAAACGTGACACTCTTCTTTCTAGATTATTTATTTGACTGTTTATAGCTGATAACTGAGAATCAATACCACTTATATTTTGATTCATAGTGCTATTTGGAACAGTAGGCATCATTATATTATTAGGCATTGCCATATTTTGACCCATCATTTGATTTGGTATCATTGGCATCATTCCCTGATTTTGAATAGGCATCATTCCTGGATATGTAGGATAAACAGGATATGGATTCATATTACAATTACGTTCTTTTTTCAAAACAAACACACTCCTTTATTGTTCTAATTAATTATATGCTTTTATTTATTTTTGGTGTCTATTATGGTATAATTTATTAGGTGGTATAATGAGACTTAAAAATGTTAAAGGGGCAAAAAATATAATAGATGGTTCAGAATATATTATAAACAAACCTAATGAATTTAAAGGAAAATATAATCTTGTTTTTAATAATGATAATCCAATAGAAATAGAAATAGGAATGGGAAAAGGGAACTTCATTATAGAAAAAGCCATTAAAAATCCCAATATTAATTATATTGGAATTGAAAAATTTGATAGTGTAATTGTTAGAGCAATTCAAAAATTAGATGAAATAAACATAAATAATTTAAAACTAATTAGAATGGATGCTTTAGATATTGATTTAGTATTTAACCATGAAATAGATAAAATTTATCTTAACTTTTCAGATCCTTGGCCTAAAAGTCGCCATGCAGATAGAAGACTTACAAGTAAAAAATTTTTAGATAAATATGAATCAATATTTAAAAATAAACCTTGTATTATTCAAAAGACGGATAATCGTAAATTGTTTGAATATTCAATTATAAGTTATGTAGAAAATAATTATAAAATAGATGAAATATCATTAGATTTGTACAAAGATGAATTATTTGATAACATTCAAACAGAATATGAAAAAAGATTTGTATCTTTAGGTGAAAAAATATATATGATCAAAGTTAGCAGACACTAATTTTACATGTAAATTATAAAAAAGATATTGAAAAGCTTAAAAATTTGATATAATATGATTGGAAGGTGTTATATGAAGAAAATAGTCGTCACATTAATGCTTGTTTTCTTAGTAACTGGTTGTACTGTTGTTAGAATAGATACAGGGAGTATTGATAATACCATAAATGTTATTTTATCAAAGGATAACAATTTATATAATACAGTAGGAAAAGGTTATAAGTATTATAAACCACGTGGTGTTACTTATATTGATACTAATGAATATAATGAAAAACTATATTCAGATGGTAATTATTATTATTTATATGTTGATATTAATAGTTATTATTATAAAAAAGAGTTTGATTATAAAGAGAATAAAAAAGCTTATTATTCAAGAATTATTAATATAAATAACAAACTAGGATATTTAGAAATAAATAAATATAAAGGAAAATATTTAGTAGAATTTATGTATAATTATGCTAAAATTGAAACATTAGTAAATAAAGGTGATATTAATAATGTTGTACTTAATTTATCTTACATATTATCAACAATAAAATATAATAGCAAAATTATTAAAATTATGCTTAATGATAATAACTTTATTAATAAAGAGGAAAGATATGATATTTTTACACCAAAAGATGATACAATGGAACTATATAATTATGAAGAAGATGAATAGAGGATGATTTGATGGGAATTTTAGATAAAGTAAAGAATATGTTTATTGAAGAAGTAGAAGAAGAAGAACCAATAAAAAAAGAGGTTATACAGGTGAAGATACCTTCTCCTAAAGTAGAGCAACCTGATTTAAAACCTAAAGTAGAACCAGTGGAAGAAGTTACTGAAAAAAGAGAAGAAAAGTTTGTTTTTCCTGTTTATTTTGATGACAAGGATTTTGAAAAAATAGAAGAGGAAAAACCTAAGGAAATTATAAAAAAAGAAGATCCTAAACCCAAAAAAGAAGTTTATGGAATAAAAAAAGAAGATAAAGTAGAAAAGAAAAATTTTAAACCGACACCTATTATTTCACCAGTTTATGGAATTCTGGATAAAAATTATCATAAAGATGATATTAAAACAAAAAAAACAGTTTCGGCATTTGAATATAGAGATAATGATAAACTAAATATTGATGATGTTATGAAAAAAGCATATGGAACTTTGGAAGATGAGATTGATAATAATTTATTTGAAGAAACTTCAACTATGTTTAATGATGAATTAGAAGAAAAAATAATCGATGATGAGATGATTGATATTTTTGATGAACCAAGACATGGTCAAAAAGAAGATATAAACGATAATATCGAAGATAAATTTAGTGATATAATTTCTGAAGAAGAGATGGAAGAACATGATAATATGATTGAAGAAGTACTAAATAAAACTTATGATGAAGAAAAAGAAACAAGCTATGTTGATGAATTAAATGATAGTGATTTATTTAATTTGATTGATTCAATGTATGAAAAGAAGGAAGATGAATAATGGAATATTTAAATAGTACATTTTTAGTTATATTATACTTTTTATTGATTATACTAGTAATAGTATTAATAGTATTAGCAACTAAGCTACTAGCAACTTTAAAAAAATTTGATAAAGTAGTAGATGACATTAGTGAAAAAGTAAACAAATTAAATAATTTATTTAGCATAGTTGATATAGCTGCAGATACATTATCAATAATGAGTGACAGAGTTGTTTCAATTATTTCAAATGGAATAGGTAAAATATTTAGAAAAAAGAAAAAAAGAGAGGATGAAGAAAATGAGTAAAAATAAAAAAAGTGGAATAGGTAAATTTTTATTAGGAGCTGGTATTGGTGCTGGTTTGGGAATTTTATTCGCGCCTAAAGCTGGAAGTGAAACAAGAAAAGAATTAAAAAATAAAATTGAAGAAATGCTAGAAAAAGTTAAAGATATTGATATAGATGAAGTAAAAGAAGAATTTGAAGTAAAACTATATCAAATTAAACAAGAATTATCTGATTTAGATAAAGAAAAAGTTTTAAAAATAGCTAAAAAGAAAGCCAAAGATGTTCAAAATAAAGCTGAAGAATTAGTTGAATATGCAATAGAAAAAGGAACTCCTGTTTTAGAAAAAACAGCAGATGCAATTCGTGAAAAAGCAATTGATGTCACTAAAGAAGTACTAAATAAACTAGAAAAAGTTGAAGAAAAATAGATACTAATTGTTAGTATTTTTTTCTTTAAAATTTGATAATTTAAAACTTTTATAGTATAATTATAATGATTGGGGTGGATATATGAATTTTACAACACAACATAAAATTAAATTATTATTATTAGGTGTGTTTATATTAGTTTTTATTATCGCTCTTTTTGTCTTAATTAATTTACTGTATCCTGATTCTAGAAAAGATGTGTATGGGAATAGATTAGATGGAATTAATAGTAATAAAGTATCTAATCAAACAATCACACAAATTAAGGATAAAATTAGTACAACAGGTTTAGTAGAAAATATAGAATATTTATTAAAAGGAAGATTAATTAGTTTTATTATTAAAGTTAAATCAGATATTAAAGTGGATGAATCAAAAAAAGTTGTAGAAACTATCAATGAATTATTAGAAGATAATATTAAATCTTTTTATGATATTGAAGTTATTATTTTAGAAAATAAAGATGAAAGTAAAAATTATCCAATTTTTGCTTATAAACATAAAACAAGTGAAAAATTTGTTTGGACAAATAATTAATAAAAGGTGGTATAATGAAAAATAAGAAATTGTTTATAGCTATTATAATAGCTGTATTAATTGTTACAGTAGGAACAATATTTTTAATATTTAACAGTCAAGATAAAGATACAACTTTAAATATTATAGAAAAAAGATGGATAGAAAATAATAAAAACACAGTAATTGACTTTAGTATTTTAAATGATATTGCTATATTAAATTATGAAGGTGATGGTATTTTCTTTGATTTTTTAGAATCATTAGAAGAAACAACAGGATTAGAATTTAATAAGATTTCATATGATTATGGTAGTGATGTTAAAAGTGATTATAATTTTACAGTAACAAAAAAAGTAACAAAAAATGATGTTTTAGTTTATAAAGATAATTATGCTATTTTAAGTAAGAATAATATTAAATATAATAAATTATCTGAAATTAAAAATTTAACAATTGGAGTTACTGAAGAAAATATAGAACAAGTAAATAATTATATTAATAATACTGATTTAGTATTTAAATCATTTGAAAACAATGAAGATTTGATAAATGAAATGAATAGTGAGAATTCTAGTGTAGATGCTATTATATTGCCTAAATTATTATATTTAAGCCAACAATCAAAAGAAAAACTTTATATGAATTATAATATAGTTGAGATGGAAGAAAATTATGTTATATCATTAGGTGAAATAGATAAACTAAATGATATAATTAGAAAATATTATAAAAAATGGTATAATGATGGATACGATGAATCATTTGCCAAACATTTTACAAGTAATTATTTTTTAAATAATGAGGTAGATGAACAAACAAAAGCAAAATTTAGGAGTAAAAGATATGTTTATGGTTTTGTTAGTGTTCCACCATTTGATAAAGAATCAGATAATAAACTATTAGGGACAAATAGTAGTGTTATTTCATCTTTCTCTAAAATAACTAATGTTGAAATTATATATAAAAAATATGATAATTATAATAAATTAATTGATGATTTTAATGCAAATAAAGTAGATTTTTACTTCGATATGTATAAGCCAACTAAATATGAAATGGATACTTATAAAACTGTTTCACCTTATGATGAACAAACAGTTATTATTACTAATTTAAATAGTGACTCCATAATTAATTCAATAAGCTCTTTAAAAGGAAAAGAAATAATAACTTTGAAAAATACTAAAATTTCTGAGTTCTTAAAAAAAGTAGGGGCTAATGTTAAACCATATGATACTATTGAAGAAATAGCTAAAAATAAAAACAACGATTCAATAATAGCTTTAGATTTATTAGTTTATAACTATTATTCTAATGATTTATTTAAAAATACAAAAGTTGATTACCAGTTTTATTTAGACAACGATTATAATTATGTAATAAGAGATATAAAAGATAATAAAATATTTATGGATTTCTTAGATTTCTATTTATCATTTTCTAATGAAAAAAACTTAATAAATAATGGGTATTATAATGCTGTTATAGAAAATAATAATAATAATTTGCTTAAAATTTGTTCGATAGTATTAATTGGTTTAGTTATACTAGAACTTATATATTTATTTATTAGAAAAAGAAAAAACAAAGATAAAAATATTATGAAAAAAGAAGATAAATTACGCTATGTAGATATGCTTACATCTTTAAAAAATCGTAATTATTTAAATGATAATATTGAAATTTGGGATGAAAGTGAAATTTATCCACAAACTATTATTATAGTAGATTTAAATAATGTAGCTTATGTTAATGATAATTACGGACATCAAGAAGGTGACAATGTTATTAAACAAGCAGCCAATATTTTAATTACCAATCAAATGGAAAATAGCGATATTATAAGAACTAATGGTAATGAATTTTTAATCTATTTAGTAGAATATGATGAAAAACAAATTGTTTCCTATATTCGTAAATTAAATAAAGAATTTAAGGATTTATCATATGGATTTGGAGCAGCTATTGGATATAGTATGATTAATGATGCTATAAAAACAATTGACGATGCTATTAATGAAGCTACTTTAGATATGAAAAATAATAAAGAAGAACTCAATAATTAAGCAAGTCAATCTTGCTTTTTTTGGAGGAAATATGAAAAGAGTAAAAAAATATATAAATAGGATTTTAAATATTATTGGTAGACCAGAAGTAAGAATTTTACCTGGACAAATAGCGTTTTTCGTTGTTCTATCAGCAGTACCTTTAATTGCCTTGATAAGTAGTTTGGGTTCAATGCTTTCTGTATCGTTAGATGGTTTATTAAATATGTTTACTGATACTGTACCAGAAGCAGTAATGAATATATTAGAACCAGCATTCACTGGTCCAAGTTTTACAGCTGGTTTTTCAATTATTTTAGGCTTTATTGTTGCATCTAATGGAACACATTCAATTATTTTAGCATCTAATTTACTTTTTAAAATAGAAACCAAAGATTATCTTAGAAGAAGAATTAAAGCTTTCTTTATGTTATTTGTTTTAGTATTACTTTTCTTCTTTATAGTTGTCATTTTAGGTTTTGGTAATGTTATTTTAAAAATGGTTTTATCATTAGAATTTTTAAAACAAATTTCTAAATATGTTTATACTATATTTATATTACTTAAATGGCCAACAGCAATTATTTTAATATTCTTTATGGTTAAGCTATTATATACAATGGCACTTGATCAAAATATACCTAGTAAATATATGAATAAAGGAGCAGTTTTTACAACATGTTGTTGTTTAGTAATTACAGCTTTATATTCATATTATGCTAGTAATTTTGCTAACTATAGTAAGTTTTATGGGAATTTAGCTAATATAGTAGTTTTAATGATTTGGGTATATATTTTAGCCTATATACTTGTTATTGGAATAGCTATTAATAGTGATAATTATAATGTGGAAAAAAATGTTATTAATAAATAATCTTTTATAGTTAATATTATTAGTGAATACATATAGATTACCAGTATGTATTTGATTGCAGACTACAACAAATAGTACCGATGTAGTTTTACTGTGAACTAATAAGTATTAACTTTTTATGGTAATATCTCCTTTTTGAAAGCTATTATAAATAGTAAACGACTAATAGTCGTTTTTGTTTTAAAATATAGTAAATGAAACAAAAAAACATTGTTAATTATAAATTTATGTGATAACATTAATTTAGATAATATTTATAGTAAAATAATATAAAGATATTATAAAAGAAGGTAGGATAAAAGAATGAAAAAGAATGAAAAAGAATGGCTTTACTTTAATAGAACTACTCGCTGTAATAATAATACTAGCTATAATATCTTTGATTACAGTACCAGTAATAATGAATATAATAGAAAGAGCAAATAAATCAGCATTTAAAGATTCAGCATATGGAGTAATAAAAGCAGGAGAATTACATTATGCAGATAAATTATTAGATCCTGCTGGTATGACAAATGATATAACATTTACATTTCCAAATACCAATTTAGATATAAAAGGATCAAAACCTAAAAGTGGAGATATGAAAGTAACTAAAGATGGGAAAATAGAGCTAGCTATAAGTAATGGAAAATATTGCGCTAGAAAAAATATTAATGATAATGATGTAACTATAGATGATAATATAGATGATTGTTCATTAACAAAAGAACCTAATCCAATTATAACAACAAATAATAGTTGTCTAACAGATGGAATATGTGAAAATGGAACTAAATTAAATGTAAAAGTAAACGAAAAAGAAAACTATGACTTTTATGTAATCAAAGATGATGGAAATGAACTAACACTAATTATGAATAAAAACTTAGGAGAGACTGTAGCTTGGATTTCTCAAACTGATTATGAAGAATCGAGTGGAACTAATTATGGAGAATATGGAAATAATGAAAAAGGACCATTAACAGTATTAGAAGAATTAAAAATACGAACAAAGGATTGGACAAATATAAAAGCATACGATTATACTTTAAATGATGATAGTGGTAAAAACAAATATCAGTCTATTAAAATAGAAAATGTTAGAGCACGTATGCTAACATATACAGAAGCAATAAAACTTAATTGTATTTATGAAGAAAATAATAGTTGTCCAGAATATTTATATGAGAATTCTGGTGACTTAAAAGATACTAATTCTTCATTACGAGGATACTGGTTATCATCAGCGCATTTTGATAGTTCACAATACGGTTTGGGAATAAATCTTTTTGGAAGAGTAAGCTATAATAATGTAAATCGTGATTTTGCATATGGAATAAGAGCTGTTATAAAAATACCTAAGACTATATAAAATAAAACACATGAAATTAATTTTTCATGTGTTTATCATTCTAAGGCTTTACCTTGATAAGAATCTCTTCTAACTAACTCTTTATCAATATCATTTAAAACACCAAATTTTTTAATTAACCAATTAGGTTCAACTAAATCATCTACTTTAGGATCACCTGTAATTCTGTTTATAACTATTTCAGGCCTTAGTAATTCTAATTGATCACATACAATATCTACATATTCTTCCTTAGTTAAAATATGAAAAGGTTTCTTATAGTAGAGTTTTTCTAAAGCTGTATTTTTTAAGATATGTAACATGTGTATCTTAATTCCAGTTATATCTAAAGTATTTAAATATTTAACAGTTTCTAACATCATTTCTTTAGTTTCATAAGGTAGTCCATTAATAATATGGACAACAACATTAATATTTCTATTTCTTAATTTTTTTACCATATCTTCAAAACATTTTAAAGTATGGCATCTATTAATTAAAATAGATGTTTTTTCATTTATTGTTTGAAGTCCTAATTCAATAGTTAAATAAGTTTTTTTATTTAATTCAGTTAAATAATCTAAACATTCATTACTAATAGTATCACATCTGGTAGCAATCGATAACCCAATTACATTTTCTTGATTTAAAATAATTTCATATTTTTGTTTTAAAATATTGGTAGGAGCATATGTATTAGTATGAGCTTGAAAATAACCAATATATTTTCCTTCAGGCCATTTTTTATGCATCATTTCTTTTATATTATTAAACTGAGTAACTAAATTTTCATTAACATCACCAGCATATTCACCACTACCAAGACTAGAACAATAAATACATCCCTTAGTCCCAACTTTACCATCAATATTAGGACAAGAAAATCCTGCATTTAAACTAATTTTAAAAACTTTAGAGTTAAATTTATGTCTATAAAAATAATCTAAAGTATGATATCTTTTGTTAGAATCACTATATTTAAACATATAAATCACTTCATTTCTTATAATATTTTATCATAAAATGTGAAAAATAAATGAAAGTTATATATTTTATAAGGAAAAACTTTATAAAAATAGTAAAATTTGGTATAATTATATCGGAGGTATAATATGAAAAAGAATGATTTATTGAAATCAATAGGAATATGTTTTTTGATTTTTATTGTACTTAGTTGGATAATACCAACAGGAAGTTATTCGACAGGGGAGTATGTTAAGGGATTAACCTCAACAATCGGAATTACTGATTTATTCTATTATCCTGTCATTAATTTTGGAACATTTGTCCAATATGGATTACTTTTCTTAATTCTTGGTGGATTTTATGGAGTAATGAATAAGACAGGAGTTTATTCTAATTGGATAAATGCTATTGTTAAAAAATTTAAAGGAAAAGAAAAATTATTTTTAATTTTTACTATTTCAATTTTAACAATAGTGTCAGCTTTAATAGGTATTCCATTAGCATTATTTACATTAGTTCCATTACTTATAGCTGTAATAATGACTATGGGATATTCTAAAATGACAGCATTTGTTTCAACAGTAGGATCAATTTTAGTTGGAAATGTTTGCTCAATTTATGGAGTAAATAATGGACACATCAATTATGCTTTAGCATTAGGAGTTAATAACGATATAATTGCTAAAGTAGTATTACTTGCAGTATTGTTATTCTTATTTGTTATGTTTATTATTAAAAAAGAAGATTTAAAAACAGATAACAAGAAAAAAAATAAAGAAGAAAAACAAGAAATTCCATTATTAGAAACTTCAGAAAAGAGTAAAAAAAGTTTTATTCCATTAGCTATAATTCTTGGTATTGTAGTATTATTACTATTAGTTAGTATGTATAATTGGAATTATATTTGGGGAATAACTCTATTTAATGATGTTTATGAAAATTTAATGAACATTAAAATAGGTGAATATCCAATAGTTCAAAATATAATTGGTGATATTAATCAATTTGGATATTGGGATACTTATGAAATGTGTTGTGTTTTAGTTGCAGCTTCATTCTTAATAGGTTGGATTTATAGTCTTAAAATAAAAGAAACAATTGATTCTTTTGCTGAAGGTAGTAAAAAAATGTTAAAAGTAGCTTTCTTTGTTACTTTAGCTAATATTATTTTTACACTTATGATAGCCGCTTCAGAAACTAATATATTAGTTACTATTAATAATAAATTATTAACTATGTTTGATGGATTTAATATTGGTATAGCAACTATATTACCATTAGTAGGAGCATTCTTCTATAATAATTTCTATTATTTAGTAAATACAGTATTTACACCTGTTAAAGCCATATATACAGATTCAACTGTATATGGAGTATTTGGATTATTATTCCAAAGTATTCATAGTTTAGTGATGCTTATTATTCCAACTAGCTTTATATTAGTGGCTGGTTTATCTATGTTAGATATTTCATGGAAAGAATGGTTTAAATATATTTGGAAATATTTAGTCCAAGCTTTCATCATTATTCTTATTGTAGCAATCATAATGTTTATGGTTATATAAAGGTGCTTATGCATCTTTTTTTTATTTATAAGGAAAGTGCGTTAGAAAGCGTAACAAAAAAAACATTCACT
>CANSFI010000030.1 GCA_947646095.1 uncultured Mycoplasmatota bacterium | reverse complement strand
TGAAAATATATCAAAAAATGCACCCGTTAGGGTGGCGAATGAAATTTATTTCATTTACATATAATATTTTGCTTAAAATTATAAAAGATTAGTATTTGTATTATAATATAAATATTTTGATTAATAAAAGTATTTGTGATAAAGTAAAACTATATTTTAAAATAATAAAGAAGGAAAAAATATGAATGAATATAAAGAAATGAAAAAAGAAATATTTTAAGTGAAGAAATAATAAAAATATCCTATACTTTAAAATAATATTTAAATAAATATAATCAAGATATAATTGAAGAATCATTTAAAGATATAATTATGGAAATATCAGAGGATTTAGCATCTAATATACCAATATCAGGATATTTCCAAGGTAAATATTATAAAACTAAAATATAGTATAAAAAATGAAGTAATAAAATGTTTTATGATGAAACAGATGATATTAAAGAATTTATTGAAAAATTAATCAATGGAAATGATAATGAAATTATAATTGATAAATTTAAATTTTTGTATGCAAAAAATACTATTTTAAAACTAAATGAATTATTTTTAGAGGTTTTAAAATTGAAGAAAAAGTATAAAATTATTATTGGATTAAATAAGGCTAGTGAATTTGATTTAATAAATATTCATAAATATAAACAAATGGGTTTAGAATTTAGAATATGTTTAGATGATTTTACATATTCATATAATGAATTTTATGATTTAAATGAAAAATTAGATAAAAAAATTATGAGTATAGTATATCAAATTGATAAATTAGAATTCTTAAAACTTAAAGAAATCAATAGTAAAGAACCTGAATTATTTTATCAAGAAGTTTACAAGTATGTTTTAACTAATACTATATAACTAAATATTAAAAAAATAGACATTTAAATTGTTTACTTTTTTGATATTTATTTTAATGTATGGTAAAATATATAAGAATTGATAGGAGTATTTCAATGAGATATAAAGTAGATAATCAGGAATATGAAGTTATAATAGAAAAGAAAAATAATAAAAATACATATATTAGGGTTAAAGAAGATTTAAAAATATACATAACAACTAATTATTTTGTTTCTAATAAATATATAGAAAAATTATTAAATAACAATATTGATTATTTAAAAAAAATGTTAGAAAAACGTAAACAGCAACTTGAAAAAGAAGATAACTTTTATTATTTAGGAAATAAATATGATATAATATTATTATCTAGTATTGATAATGTAGAAATAGTAAATAATAAAATATATACTAGAGATAATAAAATGTTAGAAAAATGGTATAAAAAACAAATACAGCAAATATTTAAATCTAGATTAGATTTTAATTATGAAAGGTTTTTAGAAAGTATTCCTTATCCTGTATTAAAGATAAGAAATATGAAAACTAGATGGGGAGTATGTAATAAAAAAAATAAAACAGTTACACTAAACTCCAATTTAATCAAATATGATATATCTAAACTAGATTATGTAATAATTCATGAACTATCACATTTTATTCATTTTGATCATTCTAGAAATTTTTGGAATTTAGTTTCCAAATATTGTCAAGAATATAAACAAATAAGGAAAGAGTTAAGGGAGTAGATAATATGAAGTTTATAAAAAAAACATCTAAATTAATATTTAATTTAACTTTAGTTTCTATATTTTTAATACCTATGTTTATAATACCTAATGAAGTAAATGCAGCTGATAATAGAACAATTAAATCTATTTTGGCAGATATAGAAAAACAAAAGCAGGAATTACAAAATAATAAAAATCAACAAAAGCTAACAGATGAACAAATAACTTCAACTAAAAATAATATATCATTAATAGATTCACAAATTAAAGAGGGAAATCAAAAAATAATTGATTTAAATAATGAAATAGATAATTTAAAAATAGAAATAGAAAAAAAAGATGAAGAAATAAAAAAAGTTGTCAATTTTTTGCAAGTATCATCTGGTGAATCTGAATATATGGAATATATATTTGGAGCCAAAGATTTTACAGATTTTATATATCGTATGTCAATTACTGAACAAGTGACTGATTACAACGATAAATTAGTTAAAGAATATAATGAAATGATTGAAACTAATAAAAAAAGGCAAGTTGAAATAAAAAATAAAGAAGTTGAATTAAATAAAAAGCAACAAGAATTACAAGGAGAAATAGCTAAATTAAGAACACAAATGGCAAGTCTTTCTAGAGAACAAGGTGATATGGAAGATGGTCTTAAAAAAAGTGAACAAATGGTTAAAAATTTAATATCAATGGGATGTAAGGAAACAGAAATCGTAGATAGTTGTTATGCTAGAGTAAATTCTCTTCCAGCTGATACTAGCTTTTGGAGACCATTAAATTATGGAACAATTACGAGTTTATTTGGATGGCGTAGTTATTGGTATGGTGGATCATATATTACAGATTTCCACTATGGACTTGATATAGGAGTAAATATAGGGACACCAGTATACGCAGTTGCTAATGGACAAGTGGCATTAAAAGCATATTGGGATGGAACTGGTTATGCATTATATTTATATCACAATATAAATGGTGTAAAATATACTAGTGTATATGAACATTTAAATAGTTATAATGTATCTGAAAAACAATATGTTACTAAAGATACAGTAATAGCTTATTCTGGGAATACAGGGGCTTCTTCTGGTCCACATTTACATATTAGCATACTTAAAGGTTGGGCTGGAATAGATTATCCATTATGGCAAATGCAATACTATAATAATAATGTAGATCCAAAAACTAAAATTAATTTTCCATCTGGATATGGAAGTTTTACTACAAGAAATAGAAACTGTTCTAAAGGTTCTTGCTAATCGACAAATTATCACAAATTTATATAATATAATAAAATTGGTGATAATATGAAAGTAAAAATATTTGATGAAAATCATGAAAAAGATTTAGAACAAGATATAAATAATTTTCTAAAAGAAAATGATAGCGAAATAGTAGATATAAAATTTCAAACAGCAATCAGTATTTTTTCAGAAGAACAAATATATTGCTTTTCTGCTATGATAATATATAAATAAAGAGAGAAATCTCTTTTTGTTTAGGAAGGTGTAAAAATGAAGAAAAATAATTTTTTAGAAGGTGCTATGGTAGCAACTATTGGAATAGTTATGTGTAAAATAATAGGTGTTTTATATGTAATTCCTTTTTATAAAATAATAGGTGTACAGGGTGGCACTTTATATAGTTATGCATATTCTATATATTCAGTATTTTTAACGTTATCATCAACTGGTATTCCACTCGCGATTAGTAAAATGGTTAGTGAATATAATACTTTAGAATATTATAATACCAAAGAAAGAGTTTATAAATTAGGACGTATTATTATAGTTAGTTTAGGATTTATATCTTTTCTATTATTAATTATTCTAGCACCTTATATATCTAGTTTTATATTAGGTGATATGCAAGGTGGAAACTCTGTTGAAAGTGTTACTATGGTTATTAGAATTATTGCTTCTGCTTTATTAATAGTACCACTACTTAGTGTTACAAAAGGATATCTACAAGGACATAAATTTATAACACCAAGTAGTATTTCACAAGTAATTGAACAAATTGCCCGTGTTTTAGTAATTTTAATAGGTAGTTATGCAGCTATTAATATTTTTCATTTAAATATTGATACCGCTGTTGGAATTGCTGTATTTGGGGCTACAGTAGGAGCTTTAATTGCTTATATTTATTTAGTTGTTAAAATATCTAAAAGTAGGGAAAATCTAAAACAAAATATATCAATTACTAGAGAAGAAGCTAAAATATCTAATAAAGATTTATTAAAAAAAATAGTTCTTTATGCTCTTCCTTTTGTAGTAATAGATCTAGTTAAATCAGCATACGCTTTAGTTGATACAATGACTGTTGTTAGAACTTTGGATAAATTAGGAGCATCTGCAACTTATGCTGAAACAACAATAGGAGTAATTACAACTTGGGGAACAAAACTTAATATGATAGTTGTATCTATTTCTTTAGGTCTTATTGTAAGTTTAATTCCAAATATTGCTAGTAGCTACATAAAAAAAGATATGAAAGATGTTAACTTAAAAATTAATCAATCATTACAAGCTTTACTTTTAATAACTTTACCAATGGTAATAGGTATATCTTTTCTATCTAGACCATTATGGGTAGTATTTTATGGTTATGATAAATTAAGTATAGATATATTTAGAATATTTATTTTTGAAGCATTATCATTTTCTTTCTTTACTGTTTTAATCAATTTAATGCAAACACTAAATAATACTAAAGTAGCTCTTATCACTTTATTTTCTAGTTTTATAGGAAAAGTGCTTTTAAATATACCAGTTATGAATATGTGTAAAATAATTAATATTCCTCTTTATTTAGGACCTATTATAACAACATTAATAACTCAATTAATAGCTATAATATATATAATGTATATATTAAAAAAACAATATCAAGTTAAATTAAAAGAAACATCAAAAATTTTTATAAAAATTATTTTGTCTTCTTTAATTATGTTAGTAGTATTAATGATTATAAAATTATTTATAAACTTCAATACTAATAGCCGTATGTTATCAATTATATATATAATGTTATACATGATAGTAGGAGTATTAGTGTATGGAATTATTATGATAAAAACTAAAACATTAGAACATGTATTAGGTAAAAATTTTATAAATGATATTTTAATTAAATTACATCTAAAGAAAACTAATTAAAAATATTTTACTGAAAAATCCTAAATCTAGTTAAAAATATCATTAAATGATTAAATATAATATAAATATTCAAAAAAATTTAAAGAAAGTAATAAAATAAATTAAAAATAATATATTTTTAAATGGGCAAGAAAGGATTTTACTATGACATATTTATTAACAACTTTATTAAGTTTATTTATTACATTAATTGGAATATATATAGAGTATTCAAAAATAGAAAAGAGTTGTTATGAAGTTGTATATGATGAAAGCATGTCTATACCAGAAATAATAATTACATTTTTAAAATTAGGGTTGGTTATTTCTATTCCTGTTTTTAATATAATTTTTTCAATTGTAATATTTGTAAGTGGTGTAACATCTAGTAAAAAAAATAATTTCCATCAATCATCTTTAGTAAAAAAGAATATAAATACTTCATCTATTGAAAATGATGTTGTTTGTATAAAAAATGAAAAAAATAGAAATATTAAAGATAATCCAACCATTAAAGAGATGACTAGGAAAGAGGTAATTGAACAGCTATACAAAGAAAAAAGATTTTATCAACATCATGAAATACAAAGTTCTGAATCAATTTCTAAAGTTAAAATTAAACTTGATTCAAAATCATAATTTAGACTATAAATTAATCTAAAATAGTATTCGATCATTTGATTGAATACTATTTTAGTATATAATTATAAGTTATTCATAATTAATTTAAAATATTTTTAATTTAACTGTTTAAAAAGACAAAATATTCATCATCATAATCATAGAATATATATGGGAGATGATAATATGTTTGGTAACTTCACAGAAGAAGCTAGAGCTGTACTAGTAAATGCAAAATTAGAAATGTTTAATTTAAAACACCCTTATGTTGGTAGTGAACACTTAGTGCTTGCTCTTTTAAAAACAGATAATAATGTATCTAAAAAACTAAAAAAATATAATTTAGATTATGATAAATTTAAACAAGAAATAATTAATATTATTGGTGTTGGAAGTAAGGAAAGTGAATGGTTTTTATATACACCACTACTTAAAAGAGTAATTGAAAATGCTATTATAGATAGTAAAGAAAATAATAATGGTGATGTTACAATTGAACATTTATTTCAATCATTACTTGAAGAGGGAGAAGGAGTAGCACTTAGAATAATGCTTGGAATGGATATTGAAATAGATAGTTTATATAATGAGTTTTCTTATAAAATAACTAATAATAAAAAGAAAAAAAATAAAAAATTATTATTAGAAGAATTAGGAGTTGATTTAACTAAAAAAGCTAGAAATAATGAATTAGATCCTGTCATTGGAAGAGATAAAGAAATATCTAGAGTTCTAGAAATACTATCACGTAGAACTAAAAATAATCCATTGTTAATTGGAGAAGCAGGAGTAGGCAAAACTGCAATTGTTGAAGAATTAAGTAGAAGAATAGTTAGTGGTGATGTTCCAATAAATCTAAAAACAAAAAGAATAATCAGTTTAGATATGGCAACTACAGTAGCTGGTACTAAATATCGTGGTGAATTTGAAGAAAGAATGCGTAAAATTTTAAAAGAGATAGAAGAAAATGATGATATAATTTTATTTATTGATGAAATACACACTTTGGTAGGAGCTGGAGGAGCGGAAGGTGCAATTGATGCCTCCAACATATTTAAACCTGCTTTAGCCCGTAATAAACTAAGATGTATTGGTGCTACCACTACAGCTGAGTATAAAAAATTTATTGAGAGTGATGGAGCTTTAGAAAGACGTTTTCAAAAAGTATATGTAGAAACACCAAATGTTGAAACAACTAAAAATATTTTAATGAAACTTAAGCCTATATATGAAGAATATCATTTGGTAAAAATAGATGAAAACATAATAGATTTAATAATAAATTTATCAGAAAAATATATATATGATAGAAATCAGCCAGATAAAGCCATTGATATAATGGATGAAGTATGTGCTAAAGTAAGTTTAAAAGAAAGTAAAGATATAAAAGAATATAATAGAACTTTAAAAAAGCTAGAAAGTATTAAATTCCAAAAAAATGAAGCTATTATTAATAGTGAATTTGATAAAGCTTCTAATTATAAAATAGAAGAAAATAAATTGGAAGATATTATTAATAATTTAGAATTAAAGCTTATAACAAAAAATAAAATAAAACAAGTAACCAAAGAGGATGTAGCCGAAGTTCTTAATATCAGAACAAAGATACCTATTTATGAACTTTTAAGTGATGATAGTAAAATAATAGAAAAAATAGAACATAAAATTCAAAATAAAATAATAGGCCAAGAAGATGCCATTAACAAAGTTATTAATATTACTAAAAGAATAAAACTGGGATTTAAAGATGAAAATAAATGTTACTCAATTATGTTTGTTGGTCCTACAGGAGTAGGAAAAACTGATTTAAGTAAAATATTTGCTAAAGAATTAGTTGGTAGTAATAATATTATTAAACTTGATATGAGTGAATTTAGTGAAGCTCACAGTATAAGTAAAATAGTTGGAGCACCTCCAGGATACGTTGGATACTCTGATAATAAAAATATTTTAGAAGAAATTAGAAACAAACCATATTCAGTATTAATATTAGATGAAATAGAGAAAGCACATCCTGATATTATTAATCTTTTATTTCAAATATTAGATGAAAGTATAGTAAAAGATTCTAAAGGAAATAGTATTAGATTTGATAATGTAACAATTGTTATGACATCTAATATTGGATTTAATAATAATACAATTGGTTTTAGTGAAAACAAGCATAAAATTTTATCTAATTTAAAAGATACATTTTCACTACCATTTATTAATAGAATTGATAATGTAGTCGTATTTAATAGATTAACTAAAGATAATATAGCAACAATTGTAAAAAACACTATTAAAGATTTAGAAAAAAAATATAAAAACAAAAATATAAAAATAAAAATAAAAAAATGTGTAATAGAAGAAATAATAGATAAATGTGATTATAAAGAATATGGAGCTAGAAAAATAAATAAAATAATAAAAAATGATTTAGATAATATTATTATAGAAGAAGTACTAAAAGGTAATAAAAATATTAGTATAAAAACATTAAAACAATTAGTATGAAAGGAAATATAATGAGTTTAATAAATAAAAATAGTAGTTTATTTAATAATGTATTTGAGGAAAATAATATATTTAAAGCTGATATTTATGAAGAAAATGATGATTATAAAATAGTATTAGATTTGCCAGGTTTTGAAAAAGATAATATTAGGGTTGAATACTGTAATGGTTATTTAAATGTTAGGGCTATATTAAAAGAGGATTCAAAAGATAAAACTAATTTTTTACATCGTGAAAGATTTTATGGTGAATATAAAAGAACTTTCTATGTAGGTTGTACTAATGAAGATGATATTAGAGCAAAATATCAAAATGGTCTTTTAGTGATAACACTAAAAAAACAATGTAATGATGATTCTAAAAATGTTAATGTTGAATAAAACTACAAATTGTAGTTTTTTTTTAAATTAAGAAGGAATTATTACTATTAATATCGTATATGATTGTAGGAGGTAATTATGAAAAAGATAATTTTATTTTTAATACTTTTATTATCAACTATAAAAGTAGAAGCAAAAACATATTATAGTAACTATAGTGATTATCAATTAGTAGATCAAAAATTAGAAGAAAGTGATACTTTAAAATTAAAGATAGAAGAAAAATATTTAATTTATAAAGAGACTAAAACAGAAGCTTTTTATCCTAGTTATACCAAAATAGAAAATATGAATAAAACTTCAGAAACTAAAATAGTTGTAAGTGACTGGTTGGATGAAAAACCAGAAGAATTAAAAGATAGAAAAGTAATAAAACAAGAATTATATGAATATCAAGATTTAAAAAAAATAAGATTTATTATTATAAAAAATATTGATAATAATTTTTATTTTAACGAAATAAGAATATTTAATAAAGCAATTAGATTGGATTATAAAGTATTAGAAACAGAAACAAATGAAATATTAATCGATTTAGGTGAAAACGTTGAAATTGATGATTTAGCCATGATGTATTATGTACATATAGATAAAAATACAACAATCAATTTCGATATTAAACTATTAGGAGAAGAAAAAAACAATATATATGCTAAAACCAATATATTATCCCATTTAAGTACTAATAATGGTAATAATTTTTCTTATCTTGTTGATGTTGATCATTTTAAACTAGTAGAACCTTTATATGATGAGGTAACATTAAGTGAAACAGAAAGAATAATTCCTAAAAAGTTTGAAAAAGTGAAATTAGTATCTAAATATAAATATGAAGATTTATATATTAAATATGAAAAAAAAGAAAGAACTTACTTAGATGATTATTATTTAGAACCTATAGAAGGTTACACAATTGATTTAGATAGTAAAAAAGAATTTTATTATATTAAAACAAGAGATAAAATTGAAATCAAAGATAGATTAATTATAGATAACTATAATATAAAATTAGAAGACTTTATTTTAAATAAAACATTTGACGATATAAAAATAACAAGTAATATAAATTATTATAAAAATGGTGAATATAATATTAACTTTATTTTACCATTTAAAACAATTAAACAAAAAGTAATTGTTGATATTAAACAAAATTATATTAAAGCCTTAGAAGTACAAAATAAATATTTAAAAGAATTAGAAAAACAAAATAGTGAACTTTTTATAACTAATAATAATTTGCAAGTAACTTTAAAAGAAACATTAAAAAATAAAGATGAGGTAGTTAAAGATTCCTATGAAAAAGTAACAAAATATAAATATGAAAATCAAGAATTAAAAAATAATAAAAGAGAAATAAAAGAAGATATCGATAACAAATATGATTATAAAAATATTATCATTGTAGTAATTATATTATTAATTATTATTTTAACATTTATTAGAAGAAAAAAGTCGATTCAAAATAATAACTAGTTTTGTCGAATATGACAAATCAAAAGTAAAATTGTGTTAAATTATATAGGAAGGTGATTATATGCTAGAAATTAATATGGAATCTAGAAAAGGTATTTTATTCATTCGTTTAAAAGGAATGCTAAATAATAATACAGTCGAAAAACTAGATAAGGAGGTTACCTCTTTAGTTATTAATGCTGGTATTCGTAATTTAGTTTTTAATTTAGAAGAAGTTACTAATATTGATATGAAAGGTATTGATACTTTGCTTAAAAATTATCAATTGTGTAAAAAAAACAATGGTAAAACTTTAATATGTAATTTAGATAACTCTTTAGTTAAAAATAGAATTTATAATAGTAAGTTATTAGAATTTATGTATGAGGCAAGCGATGAAATAAGTGCTATAAATGTACTTAATTTATAGGAGGAAACAATGACAGAATTAGAAGGAAACAATCTTGTTTTAGAACATAAAAGTTTTATTTATGGTTTAACTAAATATTTTGAAAACTACTCCTCTAAAGAAGATTTATTTCAAGCAGGAGCAATTGGACTTATAGATGCTTACAATAGATATAATCCTGATTTGGGAGTAAAATTTACAACATATGCATATTCCTATATTATAGGAGAAATGCGAAAATGCATAAGACTTGATAAACCGTTAAAAGTAGGTCGCAAAATAACTAAGCTAAATTTACAAATAGAAAAAGCAAGTTTATTATTATCTCAAAGATTAATGCGTAAACCTACTTCAAAAGAAATATCAGATTTTTTAGAAATACCAGAATACTTTATTGAAGAGGCAATGATATCTAGAAATAAAATACAAAGTATTGATGAACCTGTATATACTGATGGAAAACCAATGTCCTTGCATGAAACAATACCTTCAAAAAATGCTGATATAAACACCTTACTAGCACTAAAAGAAGAACTAACATCACTAGAAGAACCTGAAAAAAGTATTATGATAAATAGATATTTAAACGATTTAACTCAAAGTGAAACAGCAAAACTTTTAGGGCTTAACCAAGTACAAGTTTCTAGAAAAGAACAAAAAGTGCTTACATATTTAAGAAATACTTTAATGTAAAATAGGTTGATAATTCAACTTATTTTATTGTGATATAAAATTAGTTATTATAAAATTTAAAGCTAATTTGTATAAAAAAATAAAAATGTTTCCATAATAATCTTAGGAGGAAAATTATGGAGAAAAATAAATATAAAGAAGTCGTTAATCGTCATACTCCTAAAGAAAATGTTTTATATAATACTATGATAGCATTTTTTGTTGGAGGACTTATGGGACTTTTGGGTCAACTATTAATAGATGCGTATTCTTATTATTTTAGTATACCTACTAATCAAGCTTCAATATTTATGATTGTAACTTTAATATTTGTTGGATGTTTACTTACATGTTTAGGATTTTTTGATAAATGGGTTCATGCTTGTAAATGCGGACTTATTGTACCA
The DNA here is from genome assembly GCA_947646095.1 of uncultured Mycoplasmatota bacterium. GTDB lineage: Bacteria > Bacillota_I > Bacilli_A > RF39 > UBA660 > SIG208. Next base: position 4,193 of record CANSFI010000030.1, on the reverse strand, counting down.
ATAACAGGATTTGCTCATGCTATGATGAGCGCAGCTTTAGAATATAGAAAAGAAGGATTAGTTACTGGTATTGGAGCAAATATGTTTAAACTTGCTGGTTCTGTTATTATATTTGGAGTTGTAAGTGCCTATGTATTTGGGTTACTTAGACTTATATTATTTGGGTGCTAAATGACATTTAAATATAATAATGTATATATAAATGAAACAGGAACTGTAACAGGACCTTATGAAGCAAGTGGACCATTAAGTAAATATTTTGATAAAGGTTACAAAGATTTCTATTTTGGCCTTCCAACTTGGGAACAGGCTGAAAGTAAATCAATTGAAGATGCTGTGGATATTGTATTAAATAAAACGAATCGTACTAAATTTGATATAGACTTATTTATATCTGGAGATTTACTTAATCAAACAGCCGCATCTAATATAGCTGCATCAAGTTTAGGTGTACCTTATTTTGGGGTTTATAATGCTTGTGCTACAAGTGTTGAAGGATTAATACTAGCCTCTAATATGATCGAAGCAAAACAAATAAAAAATTGCATAACATGTGCCTCAGCTCATAATAATGCTAGTGAGAAGCAATTTAGGTATCCTGTTGAATATGGTGGGCCAAAACCAAAAACGACAACATTTACAACAACTGGTGCTGCAGCAGCCTTTCTATCTTATAACAAAAAAGGTATAAGAATTGAAAGTGCTACAGTTGGAAGTGTAGTAGATTCAGGAGTTAAAGATGCATTTCATATGGGAGCAGTAATGGCTCCAGCAGCAGCTCAAACTATATATAGACATTTACTTGAAACTAAAAGAGAAGCAGATTATTATGATTTAATTTTAACAGGTGATCTTGGTAGATATGGTAAAAATATTTTAAGAGAATGTATTAATACAGAATATGGTATTACTTTAAAAAATTATGATGATACTGCATGTATGATTTTTGATTTAGATAATCAACCTGTATATGCAGGTGCTAGTGGACCTGCTTGTGCACCACTTGTTACATATGGATATATTTTTAGCTTAATGAAGAAAAAAGAATTAAAAAGGGTACTACTTGTAGCAACAGGAGCACTCCATAGTCAGTCAACTGTTAATCAAAAACTATCAATTCCTAGTATTGCTCATGCAATTAGTTTGGAGGTAATAGAATGATATATTTAAATGCCTTTTTATTCGCAGGTATAGTATGTGCAATAGGACAGTTGATTTTAGATAATACTAAATTAACACCTGGACATATCACAACAATATTTGTTGTAGTAGGAGCTTTTTTAGATACTTTCAGTTTGTATGATAAATTTATATTATGGGCAGGTGGAGGAGCATTAGTTCCAATTACTAGTTTTGGACATTTACTTATCCATGGGGCTATGGAAAGTGCTAGTAGTTATGGTATTATGGGATTAGTTATGGGAATGTTTAATTTAACAGCTTCAGGTATTTGTTCAGCAATTATCTTTTCATTCTTTTTATCTCTTATATTTAAACCAAAAAGTTAACAAACGAATTAATCGTTTGTTTTTATATAATAAAAGTATCTAAAATTGTATAATAATAAAGGCTTTGTTTGAAAGCTTTTTTGTTAGTAACTTGACTTATGAACTTATGTTCGTTATAATTAATTTGTTTATAAAATTAATAAATATGTTATAATAGGCGATAGGTGATTTTATGTATATCATTGGATATAAATGTTTTAATGAAAATTTAACTAATAAATATGGTTTTAAATTTGAAATAGGTAAACTTTATACAGCACATGGAACTATTAAATTTGGCAATAATGGTAATGGATTTCATTTATGTAAAAATATGGAAGATACATTAAGATACTTTGATGCTTTTAAAAACAGTGTTACAATAGCAGAAGTTTTAGGTAGTGGAAAAATAGTAGAATCTTTTGATGATTATTATGAATACTATAATATGTATGTCACAGAAAAATTAAGAATTTTAAAAATTTTAACACGTGAAGAAATTATAAATATAGAACTTGAATTAAATTTAGATAGAGTAGAAAGATTCTTATCAGGATTTAAATTATCAAAAGAAGAAATAGAATTATTTAAAAATAAATTTAACAATAATCAAACTATATTACAGTATATTGAATATTATCAAAAAGGAAATATAGATGCTTTTATTAAGAAAAGAGGTAGTTATAATGGATGAAATAATTGTAAAAGGCGCTAGAGAAAATAATTTAAAAAATGTCAATATTACTTTACCTAAAAATAAATTAATCGTTATGACAGGAGTAAGTGGTAGTGGTAAGAGTAGTTTAGCATTTGATACAATATATGCTGAAGGACAAAGAAGATATGTTGAATCTTTAAGTGCTTATGCAAGACAATTTTTGGGTGGTTCAGATAAACCAAATGTTGATAGTATTGAAGGGTTGTCACCAGCTATTAGTATCGATCAAAAGACAACTAATAAAAATCCACGTTCAACAGTTGGAACAGTAACTGAAATATATGATTATTTAAGACTATTGTATGCGAGAATTGGTATCCCTTATTGTCTAATTCACAATAAACCTATATCTAGTCAAAGTGTTGAAGAAATGACTAATCAAATATTAAAACTAGATGAAAATACAAAAATAAAAGTATTAAGCCCAATTGTTTATGGAGAAAAAGGTACTCATATAGATACATTAAACGGATTAAAAAAAGATGGTTATGTTAGAGTAATAGTTGATGATACTGAATATGATTTATCTGAAGAAATAACTTTAGAAAAAACTAAAAAGCATAATATTGAAGTAGTTGTTGATCGATTAATTATCAAAGAAGGTATTAGAAGTAGACTTTATGAAGCTATAGAAACATCTTCTAAACTTTCAAATGGAAAAGTAGTTGTTGATGTTATTGGTGATAATAAAATTGTTATGAGTGAAAAATATGCTTGTCCAGACTGTGATTTTAGTTTACCAGAACTTGAACCAAGAATGTTTTCATTTAATGCCCCATATGGTGCATGTTCAGATTGTAAAGGACTTGGTGTTAAACTTAAAATAGATGAAGATTTAATTATTCCTAATAAAGATTTAAGCTTAAAAGAAGGAGCTATTGTAGCTATAAATATTAGTGATACTAATAATATTACTTATACACAATTGGATACTGTATGTAATTATTATAATATCGATATGGATAAAAAAGTAAAAGATTTAACAAGAAAAGAATTAGATATTATTTTGTATGGTTCTAAAGATATATTAGAATTTAATTATACTTCTAAAACAGGAAATACAAGAACTACTAAAGACTTTTTTGAAGGAATTATAACTAATTTAGAAAGACGTTATATGGAAACTAAAAGTACTTGGATTAGAGATTGGATTGAACAATATATGTTAGAAACAGAATGTCCAACTTGTAAAGGTTCAAGATTAGATTCATCTATATTATCAGTTTTAGTAGGTAAAAAAAACATTTATGAAGTAACACTAATGAGTATTAAAGATCTGTATAAATTTATAAATAATTTAAAACTAACTAAAGAACAAACCGAAATAGCAAATCTAATCATTAAAGAAATATCATCAAGACTTAATTTCTTAATTAATGTGGGACTTGAATATTTAACTTTAGCTCGTAATGCTTCAACTTTATCAGGAGGAGAAGCTCAAAGAATTAGACTTGCTACCCAAATAGGATCACGTCTTACTGGTGTTTTATATGTTTTAGATGAACCTAGTATTGGACTTCATCAAAGAGATAATGAAAGATTAATTAATTCAATGTTAGAAATGCGTGATTTAGGGAATACTTTAATAGTTGTAGAACATGATTCAGACACTATGTTAGCAGCTGATTATTTAGTTGATATAGGTCCAAAGGCAGGGCTTCATGGTGGAGAAGTAATTGCAGAAGGAACACCAGAGGAAGTTATGAAAAATAAAAATAGTTTAACTGGTAGATACTTAAGCGGTAAAGAAAAAATAGAAATACCAACTACAAGAAGAAAAGGAAATAAAAAATATATAGAAATAAAAGGTGCTAAAGAAAATAACTTAAAAAATATAAATGTTAAATTTCCACTTAGTAAATTCATTTGTATAACTGGAGTAAGTGGGAGTGGTAAAAGTAGTTTAATCAATGAAATACTTTATAAAGTTGTTGCTTCTAATCTTTATAAAACTAAAGTAAAACCAGGGAAATTTAAAGAAATAAAAG
>CANSFI010000029.1 GCA_947646095.1 uncultured Mycoplasmatota bacterium | reverse complement strand
AATTATATTATTTTGTATTGGTTGTGGTTCTATTGGTGTATTATTATCTAAATTAGTTTTAATTAATTGTTCATCATTATTATTCATAATTCACCTTAAAAACCATATTGATTTAAAATATTATCAACACCATTTGTTACTGAACCCATCATAATCTTCATACACAAATAATACAAAGCTATAAATAAAATTGATAAGCATATCAAATTAAAATATATTTTAGCATTTCCTTCTAATAAAATTTCATTATTCATTATTTCATAAATAATAATAACTGTATATACAATACCTATAATTGTAATTACTACTCCAAGTTGAATATAAATCATTGAAAAAATAGGAGCTAAAATACTAGAACAAATTATTGCTGGAACAACTGATAATGCTGATATTCCTAATAATCTTGAAAAATTAGATTGTTTTTTAGCTATTAGACTTTCTATATAATAAACACCTGCTATAACAAAAATAATACCTAAATAAATTAATAAGTTTATACCTATTACTTTTATATAATTAATATTTTTAAGATTTTCCCACATCCATTCAGTATTGCCTGTTAAATATGATGTTACTTTTACTGTAGTAATCATTGTTTTTAATAAAGTTACTATAGTAGCAATAACTGAAACTATTAAAGTTACCATAATAGAATTTTTAAAATCTTCAAATTTATTTAATTTTTCTTTAAATGTAGTAAATGGTTTTAATATTATTTCTAAAATAATTAAGAAATAATTGACAAAAGATATATCACTTGGATTAGAATTATTTATATTTGATTGAATAAATTGCTCACTATTACTATTTTGAATTGGTTGTTGATAAGCATTTGTATTTTGATTCATTTGTTCATAAATACTATTTTGCACTTCATTTACTGGTTGATTTATTGTTGGTTCTACTGGTTGATTTATTGTTGGTCCTATTGGTTGTTGATAAGCATTTGTATTTTGATTCATTTGTTCGTAAATACTATTTTGTACTTCATTTACTGGTTGATTTATTGTTGGTTCTACTGGTTGTTGATTATTAGGTTCAATAAATGTGTGTTGATTACTTTCTTCTAAACTTTTTCCACATCTTATACAAAACTTTGAACCTATATTATTTTGATTTCCACAATTTGGACAAATCATAATTTACCTCCATTCATATTTTTAATATCTTTTTACCATAAAATGACCTTTATATAGTAAAAGCAAAAATTAATTAGCTAATTAATATCCACCTCTTTCTTTTGAATAGAACATAAACTTTTGCATTATATTCATCGTTCATAATAAACAGCTTATATAATCCTTACTACAATTCTCTATTCTAATTAATTATAACATACTTTGTCGAAAAATGTCATTTTTATTTAAAATAAAACTATACATTTAAGTACAGTTTTAATTACTCTTATATTTAAATAATGAGGATGGCCTATGGCCTTCTCCTGTTTTCATTTTATTTGTTTTAATAGTCTTTTTAGCAATTATTCTTCTAAAAGCTGGATCTAATAATTTTTTACCCAATATTACTTCATATACTTGTTGTAGTTCTCCTAAAGTAAATAATTCTGGCATCATATTAAATACTATATCAGTATATTCTATTTTATTTCTAAGTCTTTCTAATCCTGATAAAATAACTAATGGATGATCGAATGCTATTGAATTATTTTCTAATACTTTAAAAGAATATCTATCTGTGGTTTTATCTTTTAATTTTTTTTCTATTTTAAATTTAATAGTTTCTATACCATTACTTAAAACTATATCTACTATATTATTTTTTTCTTCTAAAAGAGAGATATCAAACCAAGATGAATTTCCATTTATAGTTTGTTTTAATCTATTTTTATCTATTAAAGCCATATAAGAAGTTGATATAACTCGCATACGAGGATCTCTTTTAATACTACCAAATGTATATAATTGTTCAAGATATATATTATCTATATTAGTTTCTCTTTTTAATATTCTTTTTGGAGCTTCATCCAACTCTTCATTAATATCAACAAATCCTCCAGGTAAACACCACTTATCTTTAAATGGGTAATTATCTCTTTTAACAAGTAAAACACTCATTTTCTTTTTATCGGTTTTTCTATAATTATCAGTCTCTTCACTTGATACACTAATTATTAATATATCAACCGTCATTGATAGTTTTTCAAAATCATCTGGATTATAATTTTTTAAAAATTCTTCTTCACTATTATACATTTAATCCTCCTAAAATTTATTAATTTAATTATACCCTATTTTTAATTCATAGGCAATTTTTCATTTATTTTTTGAGGAAAATTATAATGACTTAGTCTTCAACATTTTATTTTTTTATTTTCTATTTTAATTTCAATACTTCTACCTCATTATATAAATTATTTTCTTTTATATATTGATATACATTATTATCAATATATTTTAAAACTTCTTTTCTTTTATTTAATTTTTTTCTTATTAAAGTAGAAGATAATAATACAGAATCTATATCTGTAAAGATAATACTATTTTTATTTTCTTTATATTTATTTAATAATAAATTAAGATTATCGTTATTTCTTTTGATAACTAATAATTTATAATTATCTAATATATATTTATAGTTTTTCCAAGTATCAAATTCATTTAAGTTATCAGTTCCACATATGAAATATATTTGATCGTCTTTATATATTTTTTTAAAGTAATCTAAAGTTTGATAGGTATACTCATACATTGGATTATTTCCTATATCTGATACTAGTAACTTTTTATTGTCAGTTATTAACTCTAACATTTTTAATCTATGTTTAAAATCTATTAAATCTAATTTACTATAATTATCACCTGTTGGTACATAGATTATTTTGTCTAAATAACCTTTTTCTATTAAATTTAAAGCTATATTTTTATGCATTTTATGTGGTGGATTAAAGCATCCTCCAAATATACCAATATTCACATTATCACCTTATTTTAGTCATTTTTTCTATAAGTTGGTATATTAAATTTATGAATATTATGTTTATGTAATTTTTCTATTATTTTTCTAATGTTTTCATTAACTAAACTTTTATCTTCCATAAATAACGCTATTTCACTATATTTAACACCTAATTTATCTTCGTCTGTTTGATTTGAAAGTCCATCATTAGGTTTTTTATATAAAACTTTTTCAGGTACTTTTAAATACTTTCCTATTTTGATTACTTCATCTACTGTAAAATCAGCAATTGGAGAAATATCATGAACTGAATCTCCTCCTTTAGTAAAATATCCTACGTATAGTTCACATTTATTACTTGTTCCTGCTACTAAATATGTTTTTTCTTTTAAATTAGAGTAAAGGGCAGCCAAATAATAAAGAGTAGACATTCTAAGTCTCGGTTTTAAATTAATATCACTATTTTTAGTTTGATCATTATTAAAGTTTCCTAAGTTATTTAGTTCTTCTTTAAAAGTATCAAATGTATTAGTTAAATCAAAATTAATTAATTCAAATCCATAATAATCACTGATTAATTTAGCATCTATTTTATCTTCTTCTTTTGAATGACATGGTAGAGTTACTCCAATTACATTTTCACTGCCTAATGCTTTAGTAAATAAAGCTGAAACTACAGCAGAATCTTTACCTCCACTTATTCCTAATATAACACCACCTAAATCATTTTCTTTATAATAGTTTTTAATAAATTCTATAACTTTATTTGTTTCTTCTTTAGCATTAAAATTTTTCATATTTCCTCTCCATATAATCAATTTATTTAATTGATCCTTTCATATAAGTTTTGGATTTTTCTAAAGCAAGTTTAGAATTACACCCTTTAATATATCCCATTTGTTCTAATTCTAATAATTCTTCATAATTAAATAACATATATTTAATTATTTCATCCTTATCTAATGATTGCTCACATACTTTTTTACAATTTAGTGCTAAAAAGATATGATTTAAAGCTTCACTACAGCCTTCATCTTGATAAAAAGAATCTAGATGAATTAAATTTTGTGCTATATATCCTGTTTCTTCTTTTAGTTCTCTTAAAGCTCCATCTTTAGGATTTTCATTATTTTCAATATAACCTGCAGGAAAACCGATTCCTACTGTTAAATTAGTAAATACTCTAGGTTCTATTACTGTTAAAACTTCATTATTTACTACTGGCATTATAATAGCAGCGCTACCATTACCATCACCTTTTATCAATTTTTCTCTTGAAATTATTTTTCCATTATTAAGTTTAAAATAATAAGCTTCACTTTGTAAAAATTTATTTTCTTGTTTTATATTTCTTTTTATAACTTTTATAGTTTTTAACTCTTCAATGATAACTTTTAATTTTTCTATCTTTTCTTTTCTAATCATTTTATTTCCCCAATTTATATTGTTTATCTTGGATCTTTTGATTTTTAGCATTAAGAATAAGTTCTTTTTTTAATTCTAATAATTTTACTGTTAAGTCTACATAGTATTCATGAGGTAATTCTTGCCTTTTTATTTCTGGATATAGTGTTTTAAACTCTGCCTCTAGGTATTTTTTTCTTGATTCAACGGTAGGATTTTTATATACTTGAACACCATTTTTAAATATTGGTACTTGTAATTCTCTTAAATTATAATTAGTAATAGTTGTTGTTTTCCACTGTTCAGTAGGGCTTACTAAAGTGAATTTATCTTTTCTTATTTTTTCATCATTTAAAGCTATAACATCTCCTAAAGCATATCCTGTTTTTTTGTCATAGAAACGATATACCTTTTTATAACCTGGATTGATAGTTTTAATAGAATCATTACTAACTTTTATTTTAGGAATCAAATTTCCATTTTCTTCAGTAGCAACTAATTTATAAACTCCTCCAACTCTTTCTTTACTAGCAGAAATATTATCACCAACTCCAAGTGAATCAATACATGCTCCTTGTTCTAATAGAGATTTTATTGTTTTTTCATCTAATCCATTTGATAAACATATTTTAGTATCATTAAATCCTTCCTCATCTAATATTTTTCTTGCTTCTTTTGAAAGATACGCCAAATCTCCACTATCAATTCTAATACCTTTAAATTTATAACCATTTGGAATTAAATAATCTCTAGCTACTTTTATAGCGTTTGGTATACCACTTCTTAAAGTATCGTAAGTATCTACTAAAAATACACAATTGTTAGGATTGCTTTTAGCATATCTTAAGAATGCTTCATATTCACTATCAGCATCACTTATCATACTGTGAGCCATTGTACCCATTAATGGAATACCATACTTTATTCCACTTTTAACATTACTTGTTCCTACACATCCTCCAATATAGGCATATTTACTGGCTTCGATTGCAGAATCTTCTCCTCTAGCACGCCTAGCTCCGAATTCCATAACAGGGATATTTTTAGCTGCTTCAGTTATTCTTTTAGCTGCAGTTGTAACTAATGTTCCATGATTGAAATTAGTTAAAAGTGCTGTTTCAATAAGTTGAGCTTCTATTACGTTTGCTCTAACAGTTATTATTGATTCATTTGGAAATACAACTGTACCATCTGGTATAGCATATATATCGCCTGTAAATTTTAAATTTCTTAAATATTCTAAAAATTCTTCTTTAAAACTTTCTAAACTTCTCAAATATTCTATTTCTTCATCAGTGATTTTAAAATTATTTATATAATCAATAATATTATCAAGTCCCCCACTTATAGAGTAGCCTCCATTAAATGGGTTCTTTCTAAAAAAGATATCAAAATATACTTTCTTATTTTGTTCACCAGCATCAAAGTAAGTTTGTGCCATAGTTAATTCATAAAAATCAGTCATTAATGTTCTATTTTCCATATTATCTCCTCTTTCTTTTTAATAATTTATTAATAACATATTCTAAAAAAATTTATCTCTTCTTTATTAATTGAATACCTTGTTGTTCCATAAGTAAGTAAGCTGCATCAACATAACTTTGTCTTTTTGACTCATTATAAGTTGCGATAGCATCCTTATAAACTTTAATATTTACATCTCTATTATGTTGATCTAAATAGTTTGAAAGTGCCATAGTTCCATTGAAATCACATATATCAGTACAACAACCTACCACTCTAATCTCTTCTATATTTTTAAGCATTTTAATTAGTTTTCTAAATTCTGGTGCTTCCATATAACTAGTAGAATTTTTTTCAATAGAAATCGTATCATCCATTTCTTCAAATTGTTTTAACTCATCGACTAACATTGCTTCACTAGTTCCTCTAACACAATGTTTAGTTCCTCCAAATCTTTTAAATTCTAAAGCATTTTTATCATGTGTATCTTTTATGAATATTGTTAGACCTCCTTCTTGTTGATTTTCTTTTATAAGTTCTATCTGGGTTGGAATAATTCTGGCAATTTTAGAATCGTGTAAAACTCCTTCTCTTACAAATCCATTTACCATATCTACTACAATTAGACATTTCTTATAAATTTTTAAGTTCTTTACTTTTTTCATATTTCTCCTTCTTTCTTATTAATATTTTGTTAATAACATTTTTGCTTATTAAACAGATTTTTCGCATCTGTTATTAACATTATATTAATAACAGATAAAAATGTCAACACTTTTTTTAAATTTATTAAAAAAAGAACAATTTAATGTTCTAAGGTATTTTATAATTAGCTTTACTATTTACCAATTTCTCTTCTAGTGTCAAATCAATTCTATTATTTATACAAACCATTTTTCGTACAATATCTAATTTTTATTCAAAAATATTCATTATAATTATTTTCAAGTATCTCTATTAAACCACGAGGGGTTGTGATAACAGTATTGTCTAGTGTTTCAATTTAAACCAACAAAGATTAAAAATTATCATCCATTAGAAAATCAAAAATATTGATGTGTCTAATTCCGTTTTGAGAATAATCTTCCTTATTAGTTGAAATAACATATTTAGGATAGTTATCATTAATATTATTAAAAGCTTTAAATTCTCTATTTTTAGTTTCTTCATTAGATAAATCATAGCAAGCTTGAATATATTTGATATCCTTATTTTTAGATGCAATAAAGTCTATTTCACCAACATTCGTCTTTCCTATATAGACCTCATACCCTTTTTTTATTAATTCATTATATATTAAATTTTCAAAGGCTTGTGAGTAATTAATTTCTTTACTATTAGTTTTAATCCTTTTTACACCCAAATCTGTTGCATAAAATTTATTTAATGTTTTTAAAACTGCCTTACCATTTATATCATATCTATAAACTCTATTAATAATGAATGTTGAACAAAGTGCATCTAAATATTTATATAACGTGTCTGTTGCTACCTTATTACCATTTTTTTCTAAGTAATTTAACACATTTGTTGCAGAAAATTCTCTTGTTTCAGTTTCTAAAACGTACCAAAGTATTTTATTAAAAGAAGTAATATCGGTTATTCCAAGTCTATCTACAACATCTTTTAGAAGTATAGAATCGTAAACATCTCTAATATAATTTTCTTTTGAATCATTATTTGTGAAACTAAATCTTTGCGGTAGTGTGCCCTATTCAAAAATATCTAATAGTAAATCAAAATAATTATCTTGTTTAGTATTTGTAATTTCAACAACCTCTTTAAATGATAAAGGATTAATTCTAAAACTTACATATCTTCCAGATAAATCAGTAGATAATTCTAAAAAAGTCATTTTACTATTTGAACCTGTAATAAAAATACTAAATTGATCTGTGATTCTTAAGGAATTAATAGCTTTTTCAAATTCTTCAACTTTTTGTATCTCATCTAAAAATACATAATAAGTTTTTTGTCTTTTACTAAATTTTTAACTCTACTGCATTAGTTATATCTGCATAATCAAGAGATTCAAAATTAATGTATATGATGTGATTTTCTTTAACACCGTTAGATTTAATCTCTTCTATTATTTGCTTCAATATTACAGATTTACCACTTCTTCTTAATCCACATAAAATTTTTATTAATGAATTTATATGATAAAAATCCCTGATTTTATTTAAATAGTAATCTCTTTTCAACATAATATTTCGCCTCATACTTTATATGTATACTACAAAGTTTCTAAAAACAGAAGTTTTTTTGTTGATTTGGAAAAAGAATGTTTATTTTTTTGTTTTTTTGCTATATTGGAAAATTATTTAAAAGACTTACTGTTGCTATGATTTAAATCCATCTTAATTCTTTCTTTAATTTTAAAATATTCTTCATTTGTAATCTTATTTAACCTCAACAATTTAGTTATTAAAGCTAATTTCATAGAATAATAAAGTAAACTATTATCAGTATCTATTTTGCAGATATCTTTTCCTTTCCGCCCATGTAAGATTGGAGAACCTTTGGAACTAAGATGCTTCCATCCTCCTGGTAATTGTTTTCTATTAAAGCGATTAATTCTCGCGGAGTTGCAACGACAGTGTTTCTTATTGTTTCAATTTACACTACTACTTATATCTACAACTATTTGATAATCGTCAGAATATAATACATCATTCGATATTTTATCAAATATCTCAACTTCAATATTTTCTTTTTTCAAATAAGTAACAATTATTGGCATTACTCTTTTTGAAAACTCCATATATCCTTTTTCCGTAAAATAAGAAATGTTTTTTGAAGAATATGAAGGTGGTTTAGGTAACCACCTTATGTCGTCATTTGAAAGTATTTCTTTCCATATATCTAGACTGACATTGCGTTTTAAAGCATTATAAATTCCTTCATCATTATAAGAAATACGATAATAATGAGTATTATTACTTTCATTAGATAATAATTTAAGCATTTTATCAAAATCACTTTCCAAGATTTCCATTTCTCTTTTACGATATAAATCAAACTCTCGTTCGGCTTTTTCTATTGCTTCCTCATGAGAAATTGTTCCATTACCTTCCAATATTTTTCTTCTGTTTAATTTTATTTGATTATCTAACTCAAACACCCAATCATTCATTTTCATCATTCTTTGTTCTAAGGCTTGAAGTTCAGCAAAATCTAAAAATTGAGATACTAATAAATTTAGTCTTTGGAGTTCTATTTCAGATAGATAATTTTTTGCAATCTTTGTATCTTCCAAGGTTACATAATTACCTTTAAAATTGTCATACCAACGTAAGGTTTTTCATTATCTACTCTCTCATAAATAAGTTCTGCTGCTGTATGTTCGTGAACAGCATAATGGAGTTTATTTTGAACAGTAGCAAAAATTTTTTTGTTACATTGCTTCTAGGATCATAATCGACACTTGTAGCATAAATATCGGTAACTTGTTGATAAAAATTCCTTTCACTTGAACGAATATCTCTAATTCTTTGTAAAAGTTCTCTAAAATATCTATTTCCACCTTGTTTTAATCTCTCATCGTCCATGGCAAAACCTTTTTGAATATACTCATGAAGTCGATTTGTTGCCCATATTCTAAATCGTACTGCTACTTCTGATTGGACTCTATAACCTAAGGCAATTATCATATCTAAGTTATAATGATCGATGTTCCGTTTAACTTCTCTATTACCTTCTTTTTGAACTAATAAGAATTTCTTATTAGTTGAAATTTCTTCTAATTCCTTATCTTTATAAATATTTTTAATATGCATCGAAATATTTTCTTGAGTTGTTTCATAAAGAGAAGCTATATTGTTTTGAGTTAATCAAACATCCTCCTCAATAAAGGTTACATTAACTTTTGTTTTTCCATCTTTGTCTTCATAAATCATAACATTATTTTCTAATTTATCCATTTTGCTTTCACCTCTTCCATCTTATTAATACTCATAAAATCACAATTGGAGATATTTAGCTTATCTTATATTCAACTTTTATTTTATCCTTAATTCTAAAATATTCTTCTTTTGTAATTTTATTTAACTTCAATAACACATTTATCATTGCTAACTTCATAGAATAATACAATAAGTTATCATTAGAAGCTATTTTACAGATATCTTTGTCTTTCCACCCATGTAAGGCTGTAGAGCTTTCGGAATTAGAATTGAACCATCTTCTTGGTAATTGTTCTCGATTACGGCAATTAACCCCCTAGGTGAAGCCACCACAGTATTGTTAAGGGTTGATAAAAATTGATTACCATTTTCTGTTTTCATCCGAATTCCTAAACGTCTAGCTTGAGCATCTCCTAATGTTGAACAAGAACCAACTTCAAAGTATTTTTTTTGTCTTGGGCTCCATGCTTCTACATCACAAGACTTTACTTTTAAATCAGCTAAATCGCCACTACAACATTCTAAGGTTCTAACTGGAACATCTAAGCTTCTAAAAAATTCTACTGTATAAGACCACATTTTATTATACCAATCCATTGCTTCTTCTGGTTTACATAGTACTACCATTTCTTGTTTTTCAAATTGATGAACTCTATATAATCCTCGCTCTTCAAGACCATGAGATCCTACTTCTTTTCTAAAACAAGGAGAATAAGAAGTCATAGCAATTGGCAATTCTTTTTCATCTATAATTTGTCCTTTAAATTTACCTATCATTGAGTGTTCACTAGTACCTATTAAATATAAGTCTTCACCTTCTATTTTATACATCATAGCATCCATTTCTGCAAATGACATAACTCCTGTTACTACATCACTTCTAATCATAAATGGTGGAATACAATAAGTGAATCCCTTGTTAATCATAAAATCTCTAGCATAAGCTATCATTGCTTCATGAAGTCTTGCTATATCACCAATTAAATAATAAAAACCATTACCACTAGTTCTACCAGCACTTTCTTTATCTAATCCATTTAGTTTTTCACAAATATCAGAATGATGAGGTATCTCATAACTTGGTACAAAAGGTTCTCCAAATTTTTCTATTTCAACATTTTCACTATCATCTTTACCTATTGGTACACTACCATCTATAATATTTGGAATCACCATCATTTTTTCTTTTATTTGTTCTGATAATTCATTTTCTTCTTTTTCTATATTTTCTAATTGATTATTAATTTCAACAACTTCTTGTTTTTTATTATTTGCTTCGTAAGTTTTTTTATCTCTAAATAAAATACCTATTTCATCACTTATTTTATTTCTTTCTTGTCTTAAATTATCTCCTTGTTGTTTTAATTGTCTAGCCTTTTCATCTAGACTAATTACTTCATCTACTAAAGATAATTTCTCATCTTGAAATTTTTTCTTAATATTTTCTTTTACAATTTCTTTATTTTCTCTTACAAATTTAATATCTAACATAATATCTTCCTTTCTTTTTTAACAAAAAAGACTATTTTATAGGAGTGAATAATCACGGTGCCATCCTAAAACAGTCTTAATTTTTATAACGGTTTCCCGGGAATTTTTTATATTCCATTCAAGAGTAGATTCATGATAATTTATTATTAGTTTCCATCAACCACTAACTTTCTATAAAATAAATTATTCATTACTATTCTCTATCATCATTTTGTTTTATTATTTTCCACATTTATTGTATAATATTGATCTATAGAATTTAGTACTGCTAGGCACTCTGGATTCATTTCTACAGCTTTATCTAATTCTTTTAATAAACCTTTTCTATATCTATTTTCAACAAAAGATTTAATCGCCTCTTTTAAAATTTTAGGATCATTAAGTAATTCATAACCAATAGCTCCTGAATTTTCTGTGTGCAGACTTGCTTCAAGTTGATTAAATATTCCTGATTCTATCATTGATGTACGTGAATAGGGAGACGACTTAACTTCATCTATTCTACTTACATCAGAAAAAATATTACTAGCTTCAGGAAGACCTAAAGATCTTTTATAGGCTATTACTTTAACTATATTTCTTAAAAATTCTGTTTTAAATCCAAACTCACCTATTTCTCTTAATTCATCACGTGAGATAGAACTACTTCTTGTAAACCCTCTATAATTATTATCTGTAATAACATTTTCTATATTTTTAGACATCGAATTATAAATTAAATCTTCGTTGGTAGATAATTGTGTGTATTTTTTAAGTGTTGCTTGAGTTGCTAAATCGATACTTTCTAAATTAGAATAACTATTCATATTTCACCTCTTATGCTTTAATTATATATTAATTATTTTATTTTTGCAACACTTTCATACGGATTAACATGAATTGTTATATATTTTATTTTATCATCTTCTTTTTTTATACTATCTTCTATTAAATCTAAGTTATCATGAACACTTATAAGTTTTTCATTAGGATCCATACTAATTTCACCAATTAATTTATAATATGGTCCATATTTTAATAATATTAAACTATCTATACTTTTTACTTTATTATTTGTAAATATTATATTTTTTATTTTATTTATATATTCTTCATCTATTTCTTGTTCACCTAACATTATACTTAAATTATCTTTCAAAATACTAAATCCTATTCTAACAATTAATAAACCTACTATTATAGTAGCAATTATATCAGAGTATTTTAATATATTAAAAGTATTAGAAAATTGCATAAGTAAAGCTGATAAAAGTACTACAATAGATGATATTACATCGGTGCTACTTTCATATCCACTAGAAATTAAAATATTATTTTTATATTTTTTGCCCATTTTAATTAAAAAAGTAGAAAGTATTAATTTTATAATTATTGTAATACTACTTACTATTACTACAATTATACTAGGTATAATTATTTCTTTATTAATAGAATTATAAATAATAGTAAATCCTAAAAATAGTATAACTAAACTAATTATAATACTAGTTACATATTCTAATTTGCCATGACCATAAGGATGTTTTAAATCAGCTGGTTTTCTTGATAAATATGCTCCTATTATAGCACAAATATCAGTAACTAAATCACTAAATGAATGAATACCATCAGCAATTAAAGAACTAGATTTAAAAATTAATCCTGAAATTATTTTAAAAATAGATAAAAAGATGTTAGTAAACATACTAACAAACATTACTTTAGATGTTATCTCCATATTACCACCTTATATATTATATTTATAATTTTTTTAATAGTTACTTAGCTTGATACCAATTATCTCCATATTCGATATCCACTTTAAGTGGAACGTTAAGTTTAAAAGTATTTTCCATAACTTCTTGAATTAATTTTTTAACTTGTTCTAATTCACATTTAGGTGTATCAAACACTAATTCATCATGAACTTGAATAATCATTTTTGTTTTTAAATTATTTTCTTTTAAATATGTATGAATTTCTACCATAGCCTTTTTAATTATATCAGCACTGGTTCCTTGTATAGGAGCATTTAATGCCATTCTTTCTCCCTGACTTCTAATCATATAATTACTATTTTTAAGTTCTTCTATATGCCTTTTTCTATTAAGAAGGGTTGTTACATATAAATCTTGATGAGCTTTTTCGATTGTTTTATCCATATATTCTTTAATACCTGGATAAGTAGATAAATAATTATCTATAAATTCTTTAGCATCTGATACACTAATAGATAAATTTTCTGATAATCCATAACTACTTATACCATAAATAATACCAAAATTAACAGCTTTTGCTATTCTTCGCATTTCTTTAGTTACTTCATCTATTTCTACTTTAAAAATATCACTAGCTGTCTTAGAATGTATATCATTATCATTTATAAAAGCTTCTTTTAATGATTCTACATCTGCTATATGAGCGAGTATTCGAAGTTCTATTTGCGAATAATCTCCACTTACAATAATTCCATCTTCACTTGGAATAAATGCTTTTCTAATTAATTTTCCATATTCATTTCTAGCTGGTATATTTTGAAGATTTGGTTCAATTGATGAAAGTCTTCCTGTCCTAGTTAAAGCTTGAGTATAAATTGTATGTATTTTTCCATCTGGAAATTTAGAATTAATTAATCCTTCTATATAAGTTGTATAAAGTTTAGTAAGCATTCGATATTCAATTATATCTTCAATAATTGGATGCTTTCCTTTTAGTTTATTTAAAACATCAATGGCTGTAGAATAACCTGTTTTACCTTTTTTACCATGAGGTAATTCTAGTTTTTCAAATAATATTTCACTTAATTGACTAGGAGATGATATGTTAAATTCACACCCTGCTTGATTATATATTTTATTACTTATTAAGTCTATTTTTACTCTAATTTCTTCACCCATTTCTTTTAAGGCTTCAGTATCTAAATATACACCATTATACTCCATATCACCTAAAGTAATTGAAAGAGGAAGTTCTATAGTATCATATAGTTCTATCATGTTTTCTTGTTCTAATTTTTCTTTTAATAAATCATAACTTTCATAGATAAATTTAGCTTTTAATATGGTATTATAAGCTATTATATCTAGAGATGGTTCTTTAAACTTGTTTTTTCCATAAGTTGTTTCATAGAAAGGAATATCATTATCTAGTGTTGATGCTAAATAGGCAATATCATCTTTAACATTGTAATCAAGTAGATATCCTGCAAGCATAGTATCAAAAACACAATCATTAAATTCAATATTATTCCATTTTAAAGCTACATAAGTTTTTTTTAAATCATAAGTATACTTTTTAAATCCATTTAATATTTCTGGTTTAGTTTTAAGTAAATCAAAAGGAACAAAATAACTTATATTGTTATTATAAAAAGCAGCTCCTAATATTTTAGAGTTATGATAATTATTACCTAGTATTTCTAAATAAACGGCTGTTTTTTCTTCTATTTTAATATTATCTAAATTATCTAATATTTTAATTTCTAATGGTTTTATTTCTTCTATTTTTTCTTTTTTTAAAAATGAATAAAATTCTAAGTCTTCGTACATTTTATTTAATTCTTTATGATTAGGACCTAAATATTTTATATCATTAATATCTATTTCCACTGGTACATTTTTAATTATAGTAGCCAAATCATAACTTTTGTAGGCATTTTCTTTATCACTAATTAACTTATCTTTTACAGCTCCTTTAATACTATCTATATTTTCATATATACCATTTAATGTTTTATATTGTTGAAGTAATTTTAAAGCTGTTTTTTCTCCTATTCCTTTTACACCAGGAATATTATCAGAAGCATCACCCATTAAAGCCTTTAAATCTATTATATTTATAGGATCTATTCCATAATCTTCGTTAAATGTTTTTTCATTATACCTAATATAGTCTTTCGATTTTAATAATTTTATATCAACATCAGAAGAAATTAGTTGGAGTAAATCTTTATCACTACTAATAATTGTTCCTGTATAATTACTATCTTTATTACAATATTCTGAAAATGTACCAATAATATCATCAGCTTCATAATTATCTATTTCATAGTATTTAATTCCCATAGCAGTTAAAAGGTTTTTAGCAACTGGAAATTGTAATTTTAACTCATCTGGTGTTTCTATTCGTCCCGCTTTATAATCAGCATATTTTTCATGTCTAAATGTTTTCCCTTTATCGAAAGCTACTATCATATAAATGGGTTTTTCTTCTAAAATTATTTTATTGATCATATTAGTAAAGCCAAATAATCCATTAGTGGGAAAACCTTTACTATTTTTCATAAAATTTCCATTATAAGCTGTTGCATAGTAACTTCTAAATAAAAGATTATTTCCATCAACTAGTATTATTTTTTCCATACTATCACCTATAAATTATTATATCATGGATATTAAATTTATTAAAAAAAGAATGAAATAAATTTCATTCGCCACCCTAACGGGTGCATTTTTTGA
>CANSFI010000028.1 GCA_947646095.1 uncultured Mycoplasmatota bacterium | reverse complement strand
AGTGAATATTTTTTTTGTTACGCTTTCTAACGCACTTTCCTTATAAATAAAAAAATACTGATTACTCAGTACTTTCAACACTTACACTTAAAAAATCATAATGTAGTTTATATCCTTCAACATAGATAGTAGCTTCTTCTATCTTACCTTTATCATTGATAGTTATTATACTATTATCAAGTGGTGTAGCACTTTTAAAAGGTATATCTTCTATTCTGAATCCTTTTTCAACTATTTGTTCATCTTCATCTATTTCCATAAATACATCTTCTTTAAAAACTAAATCACATTTTTTTAAAACAATTTTTTCATCTTCATCTAGTATGTCTTTAATACTTTTTTCAATTGTTTCTACATAATTATACATATCATTTCTAAGTAATATTTTTTTAGTTTCTTTTGTAATAGCTTCTTGAATTGATGAATTATTATTTTCATCTTTTTTATACATTATAACAAACGTTGTACTAGAACCTATTATAATTCCTATAATTAAAAATAAAATGTAATTAATTATTTTTCTTTTCAATTTACCCCTCCTCAATTATACCATTCATACTCCAAGTTTTTACTTCTGTTATTTTGACATTTATTATTTTACCTATATATTCTTTATTTGCTTTTACATTAACTAATTTCATTGTATCAGTATAACCAACTAACATATTTTCGTCTTTTTCACTAATTCCTTCTATTAATACTGGAACTATTTTATCTAAATATTTAAGGTTAGCTTCTTTAGAATATTTGTTTATAAGTTCATTTAATTTATGTAATCTTTGTTCTTTTTCTTCTAGTTTTATATCATCTTTCATACGATGTGCTGGAGTACCAATTCTAGGAGAAAAAATAAATGTAAAAGCTGAATCAAATTTACAAGTATTAACTACTTCTAAAGTTTCACTGAAATCTTCTTCTGTTTCGTTTGGAAAACCTACTATAATATCTGTAGTAATAGATACATTTGGTATTTTATTTTTTATTTTATTAAATAAGGCAATGTACATATCTTTTGTATATCTTCTTCCCATTAGTTTTAATATTTTAGTTGAACCTGATTGTAAAGGTAAGTGAATATAAGGCATAATATTATCATGTTTAGAAATTATATCAATCATTTCATCTGTAAAATCCCAGGGATGACTAGTTACAAATCTAATTCTTTTTATACCTGTTTTAGCCACATCTTCAAGTAGATTAGCCATATTATAGTTTATGTTTAAATCTTTACCATATGCATTAACATTTTGTCCAAGAAGTGTTATTTCTAAGTATCCATCGTTTACTAGTTTTTTTACTTCATCTATTATATATTTTGGTTCTCTACTTCTTTGTTTTCCTCTAGTATAAGGTACTATACAATAAGTACAAAATTTATCACACCCATACATAATATTAACCCATGCTTTATATTTATTTTCTCTTTTAACTGGTATGTTTTCTAAGACATCTCCTTCGATACTTAATACTTCTACTTCTAAAGATTTTTGAGCTATTGAAGTATTTAAAATATTAGGAAGATTATGAATGTTATGTGTTCCAAATACAATATCTAACCATTTATATTTATTTAATATTTCATCAACTACAGACTCTTCTTGAGCCATACATCCACACATACCTACTATTAAATTTGGTTTAGTCATCTTTAAATGTTTTATTCTCCCAAGATAACCAAATACTTTATTATGAGCATTTTCTCTAATAGCGCATGTATTTAATAAAATTAAATCGGCTTCATCCATGCTATCTGTTTCTAAAAAACTCATATCTTCTAATATTGCTTTAATATTTTCGGTATCATGTTCATTCATTTGACAACCATAGGTTTTAATATAATATTTTTTGTCTTTTCCAAGTGTTTTTAAGTTATCATTTAATATATATTCATGTT
Source organism: uncultured Mycoplasmatota bacterium (assembly GCA_947646095.1). Classification (GTDB taxonomy): domain Bacteria; phylum Bacillota_I; class Bacilli_A; order RF39; family UBA660; genus SIG208. The sequence goes on along the minus strand of CANSFI010000028.1, from coordinate 14,075 downwards.
CTTTTACTGAAACTTTATTTTTAGTTCTAATTCTAGCTTCTTTTAAATTAGGTGTTAGCATTTTATCACTTCATTTCTACCAATCAATATTATCATATTTGTTATATTTTATCAAGGATTATTAAAAATTAAAAGAAGATTTTAGTCTTCTTTTGAAATATAATTATTAATTATTTCTTTTACTGATTCTTTAGATACTGGAATAATATAAGTATCCGTAAATCCCAACTTTGAATATTCTTTCTTTATGTTCATTTCTATCTTTCTAGTAAGTATTATTACTGGTATTTTAAAGTTTTCTATTTGTTTTAATTTATTTAATGTGTCTATACTTGATAGTTTATCAAGTTCATCTTCCATTATTATTAAATCATATTTTTCATTTTTTCTAATTCTCTCTAAACAGGCTTGTCCTCCAGTTACTCTTACTACTTCTACTTCATATTTATTTAATAGTTTAGTTAATTTTTTATTTAAGTCTTCATTATTTATTACTAATAATATTCTTTTGTTTTTGATATATAATTCTTCATATTTTTCTACTGCTTGTTCTATAGTATTTTTTTTACTATCTACTATTTGTTGATCTACTACTATAGTATAACTTGTTCCTTTTCCAATCTCACTATTTACTATTATTGTTCCACCTATTAAATCTAATATCTTTTTTACTAATCCTATACTTATATCTTTATCATCTATATTTTCGATATCTTTTTCTATATTTACTTCAAAAACTTTTTCTATTTCATCTTGTTTCATTCCACTACTAGAATCTTCTATTTTTATTACTATTCTACAATTATCATGTTTTATTATTGAATTTACACTTAATTCTATAAATCCTTCTTTAGTTAAATCTACAGAATGATTTAAAATAGTAGTTACTACTTGTTTTATTCTAATACTATCTCCATATAAATTAGTTGGAATACTTTTATCATAATTTATTCTAAATTCAATACCTTTATTTTCTATTTTAGGTTTTACTACTGATATTATTTTTTTAAATAGTAATTCTATATTATATTTACTTTGTCTTGTACTTATTTTCCTTTTTTCTAAGTCATTTATATCTAATACTTTATTTACTAATTCTAGTAAATTGTTTGATGAATATTTTATTTTATTTAAACCTTGTTTTACTAAAGTTATATCGTCTTCCATTAAAGATTGTTTACTTAATCTATTTATATTTTGAAGAGGTACTCTTACTTCTTTAGCCATATTAAATAAGAATCTAGATTTTTCTATATTTAAGTTATCGTTATATTCTTTAGCATTATGCATTTCTCTTAGCATTTGTAGATCTGGGTTTTCTATGGTGAAATACATTAGATATAAAATAAAGGTTTCAATCACTGTTGTTATAGTTAAATATGGATATTGCTTTTGAATAATACCACCTATACCTGCTAAAAAAATGAAAGCTATGATAGGTATATAGTTTTTAGTCTTAACATTTTTAAAATTCTTAATTAAAACTACTATCCACAAAATAAGTAGTCCTACTAAAGATAAACTCAATAAATTAATTGATGGACCATAAGAATAAATTTGATTATTAAAATTATGATAATACATTGGTAATATCCATAAAACAATTGAAAATAAAATAAAATAAATTAAACAAAACTTTTTAACTTTTTCCATAATATTCTTATTTTCATTATTATTTACATTATAAGAAACAATAAATACATATATAGTATAAATCATCATAAAAGCAACATAATAAATTATCAAAAGTCTTGTGACAATATAATTAAAAAATGGAATACTTTCTATATTAATAACAGTATAAAAACAACTTAATTCAATTATTAAACCAATAATATTCATTATAATAAGATATTTAAAAATATTATTTTCTTTGCTAGGAAATCTTTTCTTTATAAAATAAGCAATAAGCAATAATACTGCATAGATCAAACTACTAATCTGTAACCAAATTATATTCATAACTAAATCACCTATACAAATTATACCATAAATATCAAAAAAAGGCTTATTTAATTAACCTTTTTCGTTTTGATTTATCCAAACTATCTATATGTAAATCATAAATTTCTTCTAAAGCTTTAAAATCAGGCTTTTTAGATGAGTTTAATGGTATTTCTGAAATACTTAAAATTTCTTTAGGTATCATATATTCTGCTAAATTATCTTTGCAATATTTAAAAATTTTTTGCTTTAATTCTTCTATATTTTCATCTTTATCATCGGATATAATGAAGGCAACACTTCTATTAGTTCTTTCCTCATCTGGTACAGTAATAACTTCACATTTACTTACCCCATCAACTTGACTAATTATTTTTTTTGCTTTTTCAGGAATAATTTTAGTTGGATTTCCATTAGAATCTAAAGTTAAAGCAATTCTTCTAATTCGCCCATCTACAAATATCTCACCTTTTTCATTATAATGCATTAAATCTTCTGTATTATACCAGATAGCTCCATTTGAATCCATTACTAAATTATGTTTAGTCGCTTCCAAATCTCCAAAATATTCACGCATTCTAGCTGGTGTATAACAATAACCAACACCAATTTCATTAGGTCCAAGTTCATTGTTTGTTTCAACATCTAATACTTTAAATTTATTCCCAACACATGGAATACCTACACTACCAGTAGTGGCATTATCATAATAAGTATAAGCAAAAGAACCTAAACATTCACTTGATCCATATCCTTGACCAATAGATGTTTTGCCACCATTTCTTTGAATATATTTATCTCCATCTGATTTTACTTTTTCTGTTAAGACATCTCCACCAGTTAAAACTATCTTCCACTTAGAACAATCTGTTTTTTTATTCATATCTGTCATTTTTTTTATGTAAGGAGGTATTGTAAGCCAATGATTGAAATTATACTGTCTATTTCTTTTAACAATATTTTTTGGATCAAATAAAGGATCAAGTGCTAAAGTAACACCTAAAGATAATGGTTCGTGTATCATATTAAGTAACGAATAATATATCCATAATGGAAATGTTACAAGCATAATATCGCCTTGTTCAAATCTTCCTTCTTCAGTCATTGCCATTACTTGAAGCATTGAATCTAATCCTTCCCAAGTTGCAAGACAAGCTTTACTGTTTCCTGTTGAACCACTAGTAGAAGCTACTGTAACTTTTTTATTTGGAACAAATTCTATTTCTTTTAAATCTATCTTACTGTTCCTACCTAATTCTAATAATTGTTCAAAGTTACAAATATTGGAACCAATATAATCTTTCTTTTTAATTCCTTTTAATTTTTCAATTAAAGTATATTTTGTTTTATCAATACTAAATCCTTGTGGCAAAGAATCCAAAAGAGAAATTGTAATAACTTTTTCTATTTCTTTTTCTTTTAATATTTCTTGAATTTTTTTATTATAAAAAATATCATTAGCAACAAAATATTTAGAATCAAAAATATCTAACTGATGTTTTATTTCTTCAATTGAAGTAGCACTATTAACCATATGCATTACTGCTCCTATTTTATCTAAAGCATAAAAAGAAACAATTCCATAAGGTGTAGATAACAAACTCATAGTTACAACATCATTATATTTGATTCCTAATTCTGAAAATCCTTTAGCAGCAATATCAACAAGCGTTAATAATTGGCGATATGTTATAATATTACCAAAATAAAGAAGAGCTGGTTTGTCTGGTATCTCTAAAGCAATCTGCTTTAATCTCCTATAAGGTGTATCATATTTTAATATTTTTTCTATTTCACCTGCTTGTTTTAATTCTAATACTTTTTTCTTTAAATTAATTAAATCTTCTTTTTTCATTGTTTTCCCCCAATCAAGTACTGTTATCTTAACATATTTAATACATAATTGTCAAAGATTTACTAATGTTTTTCTAATATTATAATTTTTTTATCCAAATCTATTTTAATAAATCCCCCATAAGGTAAAATACACATTGGGGCTGAATGTCCAAAATTAACATTATAAAGAATTGGCAAATCTTTTTTACCTGATTCTATATTTATAACTTTATGAAATGCTTCTTTATATTCTTCATAATACGTTTCTCCTTTAGGCTTTCCAACTATTATACCTTTTATTCTATCAATTATACCAAGTGCTACTAAATGTCTTAAAGCATATATAACTTCATCTGGAGATGGTTTTCCCTCACTAGTCTCTATAAATAATATTTTATTATCCCACTCTTCTATATTTGACCATATATCAGTACCTATAATCATTTGCATAACTTCAAGACAACCACCTAATAATTCACCCTCTATAATTCCAGTACCTTGTAAAATTTCATACCCATGTGTTTCACTTTGCATTTTTCTTAAAACATTATTTTTAGTCTTATCAGTCCAATCAATTCTATCATTAGTCCATTCTAAGCTCGATGTTATTACTACATTTTCCTTACCAAATAATGTTTCATTTATATATTTTTTTGTATAATTATGCATTTTGCCATTTTCGGCAAATTCTGATAATACTGCTGGGCCATAGTAAGACATTAAACCTGCCTTATATAAAATAAAATTTGTAACTGTAGTATCAGAATAACCAATAAAAATTTTAGGATTATTTTTAATTATATTATAGTCAATATATGGAATTATTCTTAAACTATCATCGCCACCAATCATTGTAAATATTCCTTTAATGCTTTTATCCTTAAATGCCATCATTAAATCTTCTGCACGTTTTTTAGGATGACTATACACATAATCTGAACCTTTAAGTGCATTTGGCATAGCTATAACTTTTAATCCAAAATCTTCTTCCAATCTTTTCTTTCCTAATTCATATCTATGTACAAATTCTTTATCTCCACCCATACCATTTGATAAACTTACAATAGCAACTTTATCTCCTTTTTTTAATTTTTCTGGAACAATCATTTTATCACCTTTCTTACTATTGTATAATTTTATTAATTTTTGAAATTATAATATTTAAATTAAACTCTAAGGGGTTACTTCCATCTAAATACAAAATAGAGTTGTTTGAAAATTAAATTATGCTATATATAAAATTAAATAAAGTACAAATTAAAACTGAAAAGGAAGCAAAGTATTTTAAATTATTTCTAAATCTAAAACCTAATATTTTAAATCTTTTTATCTAACCATTAATATGTTCTATAAATATTCTATTTTTTGTATAACCAAATTTATTTAATCTTTCCTTTGAATATTGCTCTTTTTCCATTTTATTCTACAAAATAAACTTTATGGAATAACTTTTAGAAAATTCAAATTGCTAAACATGAATTAAAGTTACTCCACGAAGGATAATTTATGATTTCCTTTTTCATGTCTGACACATATATTATACTACAATTTTAATTTTCGAATAAATCTATTGAATAAATGTCATTATTATATTTAGTTCTACTCATACATTACCACTTCTATTCTAACAATATTATTATCTCACTAAATATATTTATAATTTGCTCCTATTTTTTCGTTATTTCATCATTGCGAGTAAAAATTTCTTTCAGCATCATTTTCAATACTTAATAACTCACAATAATGTGACCAACTCAATTTTCCAGACAGTGTCTGGAATTTTGGATATTTTAAATAAAACTTACATATAAGATAATTATTAGATATAGTATTCTTTATTTGAGCAAAATACCTCTACAATTTATTAATGCTTGAACTTATATCATTTTTTAATATACTAATTTTCGCATTAAATATTTAATTGATTTATTATAAAACTTATGTTACACTATTAAACATTAGTTTTGGGAGGCATTATGGGAAATAAAACTATAAGAAAAACAGCTTCAGTTACTTTTATTGATGGTAAATTGGTTCTCCAAGATGTAGTAGAAGATGAAATTTACTTGGAATGGCAAAAAGATCCTTGTGAGATTCAAAAAGTTCAAAATAATATTAGTATAGGTTGGTTTCACTGTGGTTATTTAGAAGTTAATGAAATTCAAAATAAATATAATGAATACGAAAAAATTCAAAAATTCTTACAAGAATATATTAACAGATACTCAGAAATAGTTGGAGTTCCTATAAATGATTTAGAATTAGAATTTATTAACTATGGAAAAACAGAACTAGTCTATGTATTAGCTGAAAAAAGTGGTAAAAAAACCACATTACTTGTTAAACAACCTATAGTTGAATTTGGAAAAGTCAAACAAGAAGCAAAAAATTTATTAATTTTAAATCAATCTCATAAAAATATTGTCGCACCAATTGATTATTTTAAATTGGGTGATCAAGAATTATATGCAACACCATATATTAATCAAGCTAGATGTATTGCAAGTGATGATTTAGGATGGGGAATGTACGTTCCTGAACCATTTTATAGATTTGTACCTTTTACAGAAGAACAAGCAAAAATTGTTACTTCATGTATGATTGCTAAACTTATTAGTTACTATGATTTTACTAATCATGAAGGTATTATTTCTTGTAAATTAGGTGGTGGAGATTTTATGCTTCCTAAAGGATGGGAAACAGAAAAGCCAACTATAGAAAACACCTTAGAAAATTTATATTTAATATCAGCAAGAGATAAAATAAAATGTTCTTTTGAAAGCTATATTCGATTAATAAAAAATGAGTTTTCAAAAAAACAATTAATGAAGATCCAAAAAATCTAATTATAAATATACGAGGCAGAGTACCAATGAAAATGGAAGACATTGAAGCTGGAATTCAATTAGGACAAGATATTATACACGGAAATAATTTAAGTAAAACTTTTCACTTATAACAAATTTTAAAAATTTGATAGTTATTTAAGGATTGTAATCTATGATTTATAGATATCAATCCTTTTAAATTTTTATAAATCAAAAAAGTAATGCTATACTTCTTGCATTACTAATAATATCATCGGTTTACATTCTGTTTGTTGATATAAATATTTGCCTACTTTATCACGGATTCCTATTTTTACTTTAGAAAAATCAATATAATTTTCTTTAGTTTGTTCTTTTATAATTTCTAATGAAATATTACTAATTTCTTTAATAATATCTATATTATCTTTAACATAAATAAATCCTCTTGTAAGTATTTCTGGACCAGCTAATACTTTTTTAGTTTGTTTATCAAGTGTTACAGTTACAACTACTATTCCATTATCTGCTAAAGCTTCTCTATCTTTTAAAACAACTTCACCTATGTCTCCTACTGTTTTACCATCTATTAAAATATCATCTACTTTTATAGTTTCTTGAGTTTCTTTTAATTTACCATTTTCTATTGTTACTACTTGTCCATTTAATTTAAGTAAAATATTTTCTTCACTCATACCTATTTTTTTAGCTAATTTACTGTTAGCAACTTGATGACGATATTCACCAATTACTGGAAAATAGTATTTGGGTTGCATTAAAGATAGCATTAGCATTAAATCTTCACTAGATGCATGTAATGATAAATATTTACTAGTTGATAAAATAATTAAATTTGAACCTATTTTAGCTATACTATCGAACATTTCTGTTGCACTTTTTTCCATACCATCATATACTTGGGTCGCAAATACTACAGTATCATTACTGCTTATTTTTATAAATTTATCATATCCTTTTATAATTCTTTTCATATTTGAAAAAGGTTTTTCTCTTTCATCAGATATAATTGCAACTATTCCTTCATCATTTACATGATGAATATTGACTATTTTAGATTTATTAAACTTTATATAGCCTTCTTCAATAGAATGCATAATAACATTTTCTAATCTTTTTCCCATAATTACTACCTTACGATCAGTTTGTTCTAAAGCTGTAAATAGTTCTTGAATACGATATAATTGAGCTTCAAATATATTAAAAAGTATTCTTCCTTCATTTCTATTTAATATTTCTTGCATATAACTTCCTGTACGATGTTTAGGAGAAGTATATCCTACTTTATCAGCATATAAAGATTCACTTAATAAACAAAGAACTCCCTGTTTTCCAACATAAGCAAGTTTACCTATATCTGTTTTATAAGCCCCAATCATAGTTGGATCAAAAGCAAAATTTCCTGTATAGAATATTGCTCCATCTTCAGTATATAATACATATCCTACTGTATCAGGTACTGCATGTGTAAGAGAAATTGGAAATATACTATTTTTACCAAAATTAACTTTACGATGCGGTTTTAATATAATTAAATTATCTGTTTTTAATTTTTCACTAATAAGTTCTTCTTTTAATAATTCTAAAGTAAATTTTGTTCCATATATTTTTATATCTGGTATATCGTTTAATATATCAACTATTGCTCCCATTTGCTGATCATGTCCATGAGTTATAAATATACCTTGAATTCTTTTTTTATTTTCTTTTAAATAATCATAATTAGGAATTATATAATCAACTCCCAACATTTTATCATCTGCATATTTTAAGCCTGCATCAAAGACAAATATATCTTTATCAACTTCAACAATATACATGTTTTTACCGATTTCATTTAGGCCACCTAGACCAAATATTTTTATTTTACTCATAATACTCCTTTCTTAAAGCTCTTTAAAACCTAAATAATTATATCAAAATATTAGAAATAAGGCAAATAAATATTTGCATTGGACTACTATCAAATTAATTAATATGTGCTATTATTAGTATGTAAGTGATATTTTCACATATAATAAAAAAAGAAGCATTCAGTTTTGCCATATTGAATGTCTACCTAATAAACGCCAGTTGGCACTTATTTGCGACACTTATTCAATGTGAATGAGTGTCATTTTTTATTGCTATTCCAATAAGGTAAGGATAAATAAAATGATAGCAATGTATCTGAGAAATTTTATTACAAAAATTCTCTTCTTCATTTTTATCAACTCCAAATCTTCTAAGATTCGAAGTAGATACTCAATAACTGATGTTTTAATATATTGTTACACTATTTGTCTATATAAATTTTAAGTGAACAACAATAAATATTTATTATACATACAATTAAGTTATATTTAAAAAAATAAAGCAACATTAGTTACTCTATTTTAAAATCATCTAAAAAATCATCAATTGTCATTATTTTTTCATCTATTTGTTCTAAAGGAATATCTTTTTTTTCGGATATTTCTTCTGTTATTTCTACTTGGTCATTTTGTTCTAAATTAGTTTTTTCAAAAACATCATCAATATTTATTTTAGATATAGTTGAACCTGTTGAATATCTATCAGCTATTGGAAGTTCTGTTGTTTTAATATCTACAAAATCGTTATTTAATTTTAGTGTTAATGGTTTTTTATCTACAATAAATGTTTTTAATATTTTATATGGATTAGTTTTTACATCCCTAACCATTAAAACACCTTTTCTAGCTCTAGATAGTTTTTCAAATTCAGATAATTTAACTCTTTTACCTGTTTTTTTATCGGTTATTACAGTTAAATAATCTTTAGAAGAGAAAATATGAGCTGATACTACAATATCATCTTTTAATGAAATAGCTTTTACTCCACTACTTTTAAGACCAATTGCTTGAATTTCACTATTATTAAAGTGTAAGCCATAGCCTCTTTCAGTTGCTATAAATACATCTTCTCCACTATTATCACTAACAGATACTACACAATCATTTCCTTTAAGTTTAATAGCTATTATTGGTTTAGAGTACCTTTGAACTTTAAATTCATTTAGATGAGTCTTTTTAACCATACCATTTTTAGTAAATATAGTTATATCTTTATTTTCTTCAAAGTCAGTTACTGGTATACATTTTATTATTAATTCATTAGGTTCTATTTTAATAATATTACTAATGTGTTTACCTAATTCCTTCCATTTTAATTCTGGTATTTCATGGACTGGAACAAATAAATAATTACCTAAATTAGTAAATAATAAAATAGTATCTAAAGTATTTAATCTATTTAAACTAATACAATAGTCTCCTTCTTTTAAGGTTGTTTCTTCATCACTTTTATAACTACGTAATGATACTCTTTTAACATAACCTTCTTTAGTTACAACTACTATATTATCTTCATTTGGAAGCATCTTAGTATTATCAATCTTAATTTCCATAACTTCATCTTTAATTTCTGTTTTACGAGGGGTTGCATATTCTTTTTTAATTATTTTAAGTTCTGTTTTCATAACATGTTTTAAAGCTTCTTCATTATTTAAGATTTGTGTCCAAATGTTTATATTTTTACTTAATTCTTCCATTTGGGTTTTTATTTCATTTACATCAGTATTAGTTAAACGATATAATTGTAATTCAACAATTGCTTTGGCTTGTTCATATGTAAAATCAAAACTTTTAACTAAATTATCGATTGAATCACTTTTATTCTTACTTGCACGAATTACTCTAATTACTTCATCTAAAATACTTAAAGCTTTTATTAAACCTTCTAAAATATGGTACCTAGCTTGAGCAAATTCTAAATCAAATTTAGTTCTTCTAGTTATTACTTCTTTTTGATGAGTTATATAAGCATCTAGTATTTCTAGAATTCCTAAAGTCATAGGTCTTCTATTTACAATGGCGACCATATTATAGTTATATGATATTTGAAGGTCAGTATTTTTATATAAATAGTTAAGTACTAATTCACTATCAGCACCTTTTTTAAGATCGATTGCAATTCTAAGACCTTCTCTATCAGATTCATCTCTAACTTCTAAAATTCCATCTATTTTTTTATCGATTCTAATTTCATCTATTTTTTTAACAAGTAGTGCCTTGTTGACTTCAAAAGGTATTTCAGTAACAACTATTTGAGTTTTTCCTTTTTCTTTAACTATTTCTAATTTAGCCCTAACAATTACTTTTCCTCTGCCTTTAGTAAATGCTTCTTTAATTCCTACTTTTCCTTCAGCTATACCGCCTGTTGGGAAGTCTGGTCCTTTAACAATATCTAAAATTGTATCTAAATAACAGTTTGGACTATCGATTCTTTTTATAGTTGCATCGATTATTTCCCCTAAATTATGAGGTGGTATATTAGTAGCATATCCAGCACTTATTCCTGTTGTTCCATTTACTAAAAGATTAGGAAATTTAGCTGGTAAAACAGTTGGTTCTAGAAAACGGTCATCGAAGTTAGGTGCCCAATTAACAGTATCTTTATTTAAATCTCCTAAAAGTTCATGGCTGATTTTTGCAAGTTTTGCTTCAGTATAACGGTAAGCTGCTGCTGAATCACCATCCATTGAACCATTGTTTCCATGAATATCTATTAGGATATGATTTTGTTTCCACCATTGACTCATACGAACCATAGCATCATATACTGAAGTGTCCCCATGTGGGTGGAATTTTCCTAATACGTCTCCAACAGTTGCAGCACATTTGATATAGCTTTTATCATAAGTGTTTCCAGCCTTAAACATAGCATAAAGGATTCTTCTTTGAACAGGTTTTAATCCATCACGAACATCAGGAATAGCACGATCTTGGATTATTGTTTTTGCATATCTTCCAAATCTATCTCCCATGATATCTTCTAAGGCATAGTCATGTATTCTTTTTATAACATCTTGCATATAATCACCTACTATATTTTATAATTGTCTTCTAGTGTAAAGACAACATTTTCTTCGATCCAATCTTTACGAGGTTCTACTTTATCACCCATTAAAACACTTACACGTCTTTCAGCTAAAGCTACATCGTTTATATTGATTCTAATAAGCATTCTGGTATCAGGATTCATTGTAGTTTCCCATAATTGATCGGGATTCATTTCCCCTAACCCTTTATATCTTTGAATTCCTGGTTTACCATTATTATTTTTCTTGATTTCTTCTAATTCTTCATCTGTCCAAGCATAAAAGTGTTTTTTGCCATAATCAACTTTATATAAAGGAGGTAATGCTATATATAGTTTACCTGCTTCAATTAATGGTTTCATATAACGATAGAAGAATGTAATTAAAAGTATTTGAATATGTGCCCCATCATCATCAGCATCGGTCATGATGATTACTTTATCGTAGTTAGAATCTTCTACCGTAAAGTCAGAACCAACTCCAGCACCAATAGTATGAATCATAGTATTAATTTCTTCGTTTTTAAGTATTTCTTCCATTCTAGCTTTTTCAGTATTGACTACTTTTCCTCTTAAAGGTAATATAGCTTGAAATTTTCTATCTCTTCCACCTTTAGCAGAACCTCCTGCTGAATCTCCCTCGACTAAGAAAAGTTCGTTTTTCTTAGGATTTTTAGTTTGGGCAGGTGCGAGTTTCCCTGATAGTGCTCTTTCTTTTTTATTTTTATCTTTACCATTTCTAGCTTCATCGCGAGCTTTTCTAGCTGCTTCTCTAACTGTTTTACTTTTGATTATTTTATCCATTATACTAGTAGCGATTGCTTTATTTTCTTCTAAGAAAAATTGTAGTTTTTCAGATATGATGTTTTCTACTACTGTACGAGCTATAGGTGTACCTAATTTACTTTTTGTTTGACCTTCAAATTGAAGTAGTGCTTCAGGTATTTGAAGAGATATAATGGTTGTTAATCCTTCTCTTGTATCAGTACCTTCTAAGTTTTTATCTTTAGCTTTTAAATATCCATTATTTTTAGCATAATCATTAAATACTCTAGTTAAAGCTGTTTTAAAACCGACTTCGTGAGAACCACCATCATTAGTTTTTACATTATTGACAAATGACACGATATTTTCAGAATAAGTATCTGTATATTGGAACGCTACATCGACATTAATGTCATTTTTAGAACCACTAAAAGAATAAACTTTATGAAGTGGTTTTTTTTCATCATTTAAATATTCAACAAAAGATGAAAGTCCATCATCATAATGGAATATATCTTTTTTATTATCATTTATATCTTCTACTTCAATAGTTAAGTTTTTAATAAGAAATGCTGATTCTTGCATTCTTTCTACTATTGTTGTATAAGAAAATGTTGTAATTGGAAACATTTCTGGATCTGGTTTAAATGTTACAGTTGTTCCTGTTTTAGATGTTTTTCCAATTTGTTTTAAAGGTACTACTGTTTTACCACCATTTTCAAAACGAATATAGTATTCATATCCATCTCTTTTAATATTTACTTCCATCCACTCACTTAAAGCATTAACTACAGAGCCACCTACTCCATGAAGTCCTCCTGAAACTTTATAGCCACCTGCTTCAAATTTTCCTCCTGCATGTAGTACTGTATAAATTACTTCAGGGGTACTTTTTCCAGATGCATGCATTCCTGTTGGAACTCCTCTACCTTCATCGGCTACTGTAATTGATTCATCAGCATTTATAGTAACTTTTATTTTATTACCATAACCATTTATAACCTCATCCATAGCATTATCTACTATTTCCCATACTAAATGGTGTAATCCTCTTTTATCAGTTGACCCAATATACATTCCAGGTCTTTTTCTAACAGCATCTAAGCCTTCTAATATTTTTATTGAGTTCTCATCATATTTTGCCATATATTTTCACCATAGTAATTATATCAGAAAAAAAATAAAAAGTCCAAAACTAATTTGTTTTAAACTTTATTTATATAGTTTTAGATATTTTTATAACTGGGCGAGACCCAACATAGACACCATTACTAACGAAGCTGCCGCTGCCGATGCGGTCGCCCTCATAATGTACAACGAAGCTAACAACAGAGTGGTCAGGGTGCGCAGTAGTTAACCAATACGCTCCATGTTGTCCCTCCACTGTTGGTTCTACTAAATTTTCGTATAAATATGTTGGTACCTTTCTAGTTTCCCAATCAATAAAATTTTCTATATCTGTTAACATTGGTAATCTTGCTTTTACATTTGTTCTTTTGATTGGTTGATACATTATTTCTGATGTTCCAACCAATTCTATCATTTTTGATGGTCTATCATCTTCTAAGGTATAATTATAAGCTGGTATATTTGTCCATTCTTTTGTTAAGTCTTCTAATTGTTTTAAGGCTGTTAATGGTCCCAATTCATTATTTCCATACTCTCCATAATTAGTTCCTCCAGCTACTTCATAATCTTCTTTTGTTATCCAAGCTACTGTATTTCCTAAATTTTTATTCATGATTAGTGTTAATTCTTCTCCATCATCTTTGATTACATAAAAATCATAGTTTTCTTTTTCATTTACTTTTACATTTAACTTAGTTC
>CANSFI010000027.1 GCA_947646095.1 uncultured Mycoplasmatota bacterium | reverse complement strand
TTTGTTTATTTTTTCTAATACTAATGAAAAAAAGAATCTACTTTGATTCTTTTTTGCTAATTTTAAACCAAAAATTACTGCCATTTCCTAATTTAGATGTAACTCCAAATTCTAAATTATGTTTTGTTAGAATATTTTTTACAATAGAAAGACCAATTCCTGTACCTATCTTATTTCGACTATAGTTTTTATCTACTTTATAATATTTTTCCCAAATAAGATTAATATCTTTTTTATTTATACCTTTACCAGTATCAATAATTTCAATTTTATATTTATTATTATTTAAAGAAACATTGATATATACTTTTTTATCTTCTCCTGTATAGTTAATAGCATTATTTAAAAGATTATATATTACTTGTTCTAATCGTTTTTTATCAGCGTATATCATAATATTACTTTGATTATTATAAATAATTTGATAACCTTCTAATTCTTCTAAATAATTAAATCTATGAATGGTTTCTTTTATTAATTCATTTAAATCAAATTGTTCATAGTTTAGTTCTATATTATTAGTTTGTAGTTTAGATAATTCAATAATATCATTAACTAAAAGATTTAATTTATCAGTTTCTTCAATTATTGTATTTAAATTAGAATCTCTTTTTTCTTTATTTTTATAAGTTAAGTCTCTAACCATTTCAGCATAAGCTTTAATCATAGTTAATGGTGTTTTTAAATCATGACCAACATTTGCCATTAATTCTCTTCTAAGTTCTTCTGTTTTATTAAGCTCTATTGATACATCATTTAAAGTATTAACTAATTCATTTATTTCATCTATATCTTCATCTATTTCAAAATTAGTTTTTTCTACTTTTGATAAACTATTAGCCATTTTGCTTATTTTTATAATAGGATTAGATAATTTTTTACTAACAAAGAAAGATATAATAAATGATAAAATTAATAAAATAATGGTAGTTATGATTAACTGATTTTTTAAAATATTAATAGTCGAATCTAATGGTTGTAAAGATATACTAGAATAAGCATATAAATTATTATCTAGTTTTAATGCTACAACTAAAGTTCTATTATTAAAACGTGGATTTATCAATTTATATGTTTGTGTTTTTTGACCACTAATTATAAATTTTTGTTTATATAGTGCTGCTTCTTTTTTATCTAAACAATTACGATTATAAGGATTATTATAAATATAAGAACTACCTTCTACAAGTTCTAAACAAATATCATTGTTTGTTGATATATCATTTATAGTATTTATTAATGTGTTGTTTTGATATTCTTTATTAATTGTTTTTACGATATTATTTAGTTCTTTTGTTTTTGATTTTTCATAAAAAGTATTTAGAAAAACAATTTGAAAAAGCCAAAGAAACGCTAGTATAAATATAGAAAATATTATTAAATATTTCCATATTTTAATAATTAAACTATTTTTCTTTAATTTCAAATTTATATCCTACTGCTCTTACAGTTACAATTAAATCACGATATTTTAACAAATTGTTTCTAAGCATTTTTATGTGAGTATCAATAGTTCTATCTCCACCAAAAAAATCATATCCCCATAATTGATTTAATATAGCTTCTCTAGACAAAGCTATATTTTTATTTTGAATGAAAAAACACAATAATTCATATTCTTTAGGAGTTAATTTAATTTCTTTGTTATCGATTGTAACCATATGAGCCTTATAATCGATAACTAAATCTTCATATTTAAAAATATCTTGATTGTTATTTCTTTTACTAACTGCTTTAATTCTAGCTATTAATTCTTTTGGACTAAATGGTTTAGTAATATAATCATCTATTCCAAGATCAAAACCTATTAGTTTATCATACTCCTCTTTCCTAGCTGAAAGCATAATGATAGGAATATTTTTTATTTGTTTGATTTCTTTACAAGCAGAATATCCATCTAAAGATGGCATCATAATATCTAATATAATTAAATCTATATCATTATTTTTAACCATTTCTATAGCTTCAATTCCATTAACTGCTTCATATACATTATACTTTTCATTTAAGCAATATTCTTTAATAACATTTCTAATTAAGATTTCATCATCTACAATTAATATATTCATAAAACCACCTTTTATAATTATAAATCACTTTTATGTTCTTTTTGTGAAATTATAACTTTTTCTAAATTTGATAGAAATAAATCATTAATAGTTTTACTCCTTTTACTGATATTTTTAGTTTTTATTTTTCTTCTTCTATTTAAATTATTAATATACCTTTGTTCTAATAAACTATCTATATTTTTATTAGTATAAATATTACCATTAGGATTTATAACTTTAGCTTTTAAAGTTAATCCTATACATGCTAATCCATAATCTTGAGTAATTAAAATATCGTTTTCTTTTAGAAAATTAGTAAGAGCCATATCGACTGATTGAAATCCTTGTGATACATAATGTGTAATAGCTGCTTCATAATCTAGTTTATGATTAAAATCGCAAAATAAATGACATTCTATACTATACTTATAACAGAGTGAAACTATTTCTTTTATTGATGGACAAGCATCAGCATCTACTACTACTTGCATATATTTTCTATAATTGCCTCTTTAATAGCAGATACATATTTATCCATATTGTCTTTTATATCTTTAGTATCTTCTATATTAGATATATAACCTAGTTCCATAATATAACTTTCTAAACCAACATTAGTATTATAGTATTCGTTTTTTTCATTATCACGACCATCAACATAGGCGCCATTCATAAATCCACCTGTTTCTCTAATGATATAATAATAAGTTGTATTGGTTGTAATATTATATGGTTCTATTTTTTTATCTTTTAACTCCTTTTCAAAACTAGTTATTTCATGTTCTCTAAAAGTTCTTGTATATATACCTTTATCTACTCTAAATATAGAGTTATTAGAATAATTAGTATTAGTATTTTTTACAATAGAATTAACAATAGAATGAGCTAATGTATAATCAATATTATTAGTTGTATATATTTCTGTACCAGTCATAGATTGTAATCCACTATTAAGGTGGAATGAAAATAAATATTTTGCTTTAGAAGACATAGCTCTATCAATTCTTCCATCTGTTCCATATGTTTCAAATTTTATATCATCAGTAATATCATCTTCACGAGTTAACTTAACTTTTAAACCTTCTTTTTCTAATTCCTGTTTTAATTTTTTAGCTAGAGCTAAGGTTATACCTCGTTCACATTCTCCATTATAACAAGCCCCCTTATCAATACCACCATGTCCAGCATCTACAACTATATCATAGATATTATCCTCTTTAGATGGTATTACATTAATATTTAAAGTATCTTTACTTTCTTTGATTAATATTTTATTAAAATTATTATTTTTTCTTATAGTATAATATTCTGTTTCCTTATAATCAGTTTTATTATGTAATTTATAATATTTTACCTTTTTATTAGTAGTAGCTTTTAAAAAAACCATATTATTACTTATGTTAAGAGAATCTAATAATATCCCATTATTTTTTTTAGAGCTTATATAAAAAGATATAATATTATTTTGTTTTTCAAATAATAATTCATACTTTTTTTCTTTTCCATTAAATAATACTAGTTCTAATTTGTCTAAATTAATATTTTTTTCTAGAGTTCCTTTTAAATTTAAATGATTACCATATATATATAGTTCATTTATATTAGCTATTTCTTCTTCGAATTTATAACTTAAATTATTACTAATAACTATAATTGATAATATAGAAATAAAAAATAAAAAAGGTATAATCAATAATTTAATTTTCTCTTTTTCCATACTCATCCCTACTTCTTTTAGAATAAACACATCCACAATAATCTTGACGATACAAATTATATATTTTAGATAATTCTATTGATCTTTTATAACCGTTTTTCTTCTTAAAATCAGCATATAAATAATTAATATTAAATTCTTTTTCAAGGTTACTACCAATTTCATTAATTTTATCACTATTTTTATATGGACTAATAGAAAGAGTGGTTGTAAAATAATCAAATTTATTTTTTTTAGCATACATACATGTATTTTTTAAACGTAATTCATAGCATTTAGAACACCTTTTCCCGCCCTCTTTTTCATTTTGCATGCCATTTACTATATTTTCAAAATCATCATTATTATATTCAGCAATTATATATTTAACAGGATATTTGGCATCCATTTTTTCAATTAACTTTATTTGTTCTAAAGCTCTTTTTTTAAATTCTTCATATGGGCTTATATTAGGATTATAATAATAGATTGTAATATTAAAATAATTACTTAAATACTCTAGGCAGTAACTACTACAAGGAGCACAACAACTGTGTAACAAAAGAGTTGGCACTTTATTATTGTTTTTTATTTCCTCTAATTTCTTATCTAGTACAATCTGATAATTTGTCTTCATTTTTATCTAATCCTTCTACAAAAAGTTTATCGATGTTTTTTTTAGGTAATAACATTTTAACATCATTTATAATGTTAATATCATAAAACTTAGTTGATTCTTCTAATTTTTCTCCATCTATACACCAAGCTTTTTTAGGATAATCTTTGAAAATAACTTTCAATTCATTAGTTCTATGAAATTCAAATCCTTCCATAGTAGCGATATTTCCAGTTGTAATATGATATAAAGATCTTATTATATCTTTTTTAGATGTAAATTTACAAAATAGAACTTCAAACCTATTGTCATTTAATTTAACTTCTTTATGGAAATTATTAAATCCCGCTATTGAACTAGCATTCGATATTAATAAGAAAGAATACTTACCTTTATAAGTTTTATTATTTACTTTGTATGTTAATTCATATAAGGGTGTTGGATTAATGAAATCTTTAATGCCATTAAAATAATATGCGAATTTACCTAATCTTTTTTTCTTTTTTGCAGGTGTTTCATAAGAAATATTCATAAATTTACCAAAACCAGCTGAATAAACAAAAGGTTTATTATTAATTGTACAAATATCTATTCCTTTAATTTCACCTTCTAAAGTAAGAGTTAAATTATTTATAATATTTTTTGTATATCCAAACATAGTACCTAAATCATTAGTAGTCCCTACAGGTATATGCGCTAACAATAGTCTATCTTCTCTTTGAAGATTTCCAATCATTACTTCATTAAAAGTTCCATCTCCACCAATAGAAATTACTAAATCTGATTCTTCTAATTCATAAACTATTTCTGTAGCGTGACCACGATATCTTGTAAAATAGATATTGGTTTCATAATCGTTTTCAGCAAGTATTTTAACATATTCTTCTAAAAATTTTTTATCTAATTTTTTACCACTATTTGGATTAAATATTAATGTGCACTTTTTCATAAGATTCTCCTTAATATTTTATTAATTTATATAAAGTATAACATATAAACGCAAAAATAACTAGTATTATTACTAATTATATTTATTAAACCATTCTAATGTTTTTTGTTCCCATACTTGATTAGGTATAGAATTTGGAATATCTAAACTATGATCTAAGAATGGAAATTCTATAACTTTATATTTAATATTATTTTCTTCAAATTTTTCGAATATTTCTTTAGTTGATCTAGTTGAAACAAAGTGATCATTAGTTCCGTAAATCCATAATGTAGATGGTGTATTTTTATTTATAATTTCTTTTGTATTTATATATTTATATCTATTTGGATATTGCTTTGGTGAGCCATTAAAATGTTTAGTTAAAGAATCCCTAAGCCAATATTTAAATGTTAAATCCGAATTATTCCAAATATCTTCTGGGGATGGGGCTCCATATAAAGAAGATATAGCTTTTATTTTTGGAAAATTAGTATTTAATTCTTTATCAAAAGTCCCATCATTTATTTTAGTAGCAACATTTAAAATTATATTAGCGCCTGCTGATGAACCTGCTAAATATATTCTATTATAGTCTCCCCCATATTTATAGGCATTTTCTTTTATCCATAGTATTGCTTTTGCTACTATTTTTTCTTGATCTTTCCAATTATGATTTATATTATCAGAAATGGGATAATCAATATTAATTGCTAAAAAATTATGTTCTGAAAACCATTTGCAGTGTTCCATATCTCGATAATTAAACCTGTCTTTACTTGACCAAGCTCCACCATGAACATATACAAATATTGGAGATTTTTTATTATTTTTAGGTTTCCAAATTGATAAACCATAATTTTTATTTTTAAAACTAGTATATTTATTTATTTCAATATCAGCATTTACTTTTTTATATGGAATTTTTAATGCTTCAATATAATTTAATTTTATCTTTTCTTTATAAGAAACGTTAATGACTAATATTAAAAAAATGGAAGAACATATGAAACTTACTATTGATGAAAATAGGATTATTTTTTTTAATTTTGTTTTTTTTAAAATGAATTGTCCTAATGATAAAAGTAATATAATAAAAGTAACAATAAATATTTTGGGTATTTCTACAAGTATTATAGATCCTATTGAAAGAATTGGGATATGTGTAAAAGATAAAATAAGAGATATACTAAAAAATAATGACAATATATCAACTATTATGTTTAATATTTTTGAATTTATAATTTTTTTCATAACTAACTCCTATTTATAAAAGTAATACAAATTTATATAAAAAGATGGTTTTATTCCATTACTTTTATCTTGATGTTATAGTAATGTTTGTTATTTCTGTTGCATTAGAATTATTATTGAAAATTTTAAAAAGATTACTTAATGGTTCTCCTCTGCTAAAATCAATTATTGCTTGAATACATTGTTCTAAACTACTTGGTTCTAAAGTAATGCTTTTTTCTTGTATATTATCTTCACTAATTACCCATTTACCTAATCTACCTGCTATATCCAAAGCTACAGTATAGTCAGTAGCAAATGAGCCTATATTAGCAATAGGTCCTAATAAAACTTCTAATTCATTAAATGATTCACTAGGTAATTCTCTAACTATACGAGACAAAATATTATTTATATTGGTTGCTATAAATTTTATGTTCTCTCTAAATTGTTCATCATTATTAAATTTGTTTAATATATATGATACTGTTTTATCATCTGTATATTTAAAAAATATCTTAGCAGCATCAGAATCAAATACTACATACATTTTATTTTTTGTATTTAAATCCCATTTATCTATATATCCAAATATTTGTTTAAAATCATCTTTATAGTTTTCTATAGTATTATATTTTGATGATTCAGTAGTATTAGAATTACCATTTAAATAATAGTTATGAACCGAAGATCTAGTTATAGGATAAGTAACTGGTGAATATCTTACTTTATATAATAAGATTATTTCTAAACCTATTATTCCTATAAATAATGCAAATTTTAATGTTTTAGTTATTGGACTACGCAAAATTCTAAACACTTTAGTTGATATATTTACTTCATTAAATTTTCTTCCTTTTCTTCTAAAAAACAGTAATTTCCATGGAAACCATATTGGTGAAGTAAGTATTATAAATACTTTTTTAATAATCTCTAATGTTTTATTTACTTGTTTGTTTTCTTCTATATTTTCTAATTCATTTTCCTTGATTTCTTCCTTTTTCATAAAAACCTCCTAATATAAATTATATTTGTTTTGCTGTAACAATTATAACATTAAATTAAAAAATAACAAAATAAAAAATTTCTAGATTTTATCCTAGAAATTATATAGTTTTAGATATTTTTATAACTGGGCGAACACCATTAGCAACGACATTATAGCTGTAGCTACTGCCGACACTCCCATGGTTAGATATGCCAAAGACATAGCCAGGTTTACTGGAGTTCGCAGTAGATACCCAATACATATATAGTTCAACTGTATTTTCCACACTTAAATTTTCATATAAATATGTTGGTATATTAAATGTTTCCCAATTAACAAGATTTTCTATATCTGTTAACATTGGTAATCTTGCTCTGACATTAGTTCTTTTGATTGGTTGATACATTGTTCTTGAACTATTAATACCATTTTTTTGTTCTACCTTTGATGGTTTATCATCTTCTAATGTATAATCATAGGTTTTTATATTTGTCCATTCTTTTGTTAAGTCTTCTAATTGTTTTAAGGCTGTTAGTGGTCCTTTATCGTTTGCTCCATATCGACTAACCCAAGCAGTTCCTCCAGCTGCTTCATAATCTTCTTTTGTTATCCAAGCTACTGTTGGTCCTATGTTTTTATTCATGATTAGTGTTAATTCTTCTCCATCATCTTTTATTACATAAAAATCATAGTTTTCTTTTTCATTTACTTTTACATTTAACTTAGTTCCATTTTCACATATTCCATCTGTTAGACAAGTATTATTTGTTGTTATAATTGGATTAGGAGTCTTTGTTAACGAACAATCATCTATATTATCATCTATAGTTACATCTTCATCATTTAAACTTTTTCTAGCACACCATTTTCCATTACTTATTGCGAGAATTATTTCTCCATCTATTGTTACTTTCATATTTCCACTTTTTGGTCTTGATCCTTTTATATCTAGTCCTGTTGCATCTGGAAATGTGAATGTTATATCATTTGTCATTCCATTTGAATCTAATAATTTATCTGCATAATGCAATTCTCCTGCTTTTATTATTCCATATGCTGAATCTTTAAATGCTGATTTATTAGCTCTTTCTATTATATTCATTATTACTGGTACTGTAATTAAAGCTATTATAGCTAGTATTATTATTACAGCTAGTAATTCTATAAGTGTAAATCCTTTCTTTTTCATATCCAATCCTCCTATCTTTATTAATTATAACATAATTTTTATTAAAAATTTAAAATATAACATAATTTTATTAAATGTTTACTCTTAATTTACTATTGTTTAAAACAAAAAGGAACCATAAGTTCCCTATCTATATAAAACGCTAACGCTAGCGTACCTCTATAAACAAGTATATATTTTTATCTTGTTATTTAAAATAAATTTGATACTACCATAATTACTTGTCTCATATATATTACTACCTACTAAGTTATCTAAAACTATTTTATTTGGATGATTATAAAGATTGTGTTTTGCTGCTGAAATAATTGAATATTTAGGACTTATATTTTCAACAAATTCTAAACTTGTACTGGTTTTAGAACCATGATGCCCTACTTTTAATATATCCATTTTAGGTAAATTATATTCATTTAATAATTCACTTTCATTTACTTTAGATGCATCTCCCATTAATAATATATTCTTGTTATTCAATTTTGTATATATAATTAAACTATCTTCATTTTCTTCATAATGTTTTTTATTTAAAAAATAAAGTTTATAACCATTAATATTTAAAATATTTCTACTATAATTAGTATATGGAATATTTTTTAATTTTAATTTGCTTATCAAACTATTTTCTAAATCATTGGTTTCATAACTATTAAATATAACCTTATCTATTCTAAAATCATCTATTAAATTTATACTAGAACCCATATGATCATAATCACCATGAGTAATAATCAAATAATCTAATTTTTTAATACCACTCGCTTTTAAATATGGGATTAAAGTATTGTTGCTTAAATCATAGTCTTTATTACCTCCTGTATCTATTAAAATATTACCTTGATTAAAAGGGAGTTCAATTAATGTAGAATCTCCTTGTCCTACATCAATAAAAGTTATTTTAGGATTAATATTAAAATAGTTCATATTATAGCAAAAAAGAAGAAATAGTATAAGTAGTCCTAATTTATATTTTTTAAAATTAATAAAGATAGTAGTAATAATTAAATAATAAATAATTACTAATAATATATTCATATGACCAAAACTTAGATTTATAGATATTTTGGAAAATATAATAGAAATTGTTTCAAATTTATCGATAGTAAATAATAATATATTATTTAAAAATGGGAATATAAAAGTAAGTAAAGATAAAGGGAAAATAATTAAACTTATAATAGGCACACATACCATATTAATTATTGGACTTATTATATTTATACTAAAAAAATTATTTATAATAATTGGAAATGAAACTAAAAAAGAAATAAGAGATACTATAAATATTTTAATAAAATAGTTTTTAAATTTACTAATTAAACTGCTAAAACAAATTAAGTATAAGCTTATAATAAAACTAAATAAAAAACTAATATTATAAAAATAGTAAGGATTATATATAAGTAATAAACTTAGAATTATTAATAATATATCTATTGCTTTTAAATCAAATTTAAATATTTTATTAAAACTTAGTCCAATAAATAATAAACTACTTCTAATAACTGAAGGAGAATAATTGGTCAAAAACATATAAAATAGTAAAAATATAGTAATTAATATATATACTATTGCTTCTTTTTTTAATATTTTTTTTAATATAAATGATAATATTAAAGTCATAAGTGAAATATGCATACCTGATACAGCAAACAAATGACTTATTCCATTATTTTGATAAATAGAATATATATCACTATCTAATGAATTAACGCCTAATATAAAAGTATTTAAGTAAGGATTGCGATAGCTATTTACTTTATTAATTATTTTATTTTTTAAATTATAAAATATATTATTATTTTTAGTTATTTTATATACGTTAATATTAAAAGTCCAATATATTTTATTACTTTTTAAATAATTCTTATAATTAAAAAGATAAAAAACAGTATTCTTATTTGGTATTTTAAACTTACCTTTAGCTTCTATATAATCACCTATTGTCATATTATTAGAACAATCATAACAATTAACCAATACTTTTTCTTTTCCTTTTACTATTAGAGTTATTCTATTATTATATAGTTTTTTTTGAATTATTGTTCCAGTTATTTTATCATCATTTTCATTATATAAACTATTAGTACTTAGTTTAGTTCTTATAAAAGAAAAAACAACTATTATAATACTAAATAGTAATATAATCTTTGATTTTCTCAAAAATTCCATTACCTATTCCTTTAACATTCATAATGTCTTCTATTTTTTTAAATCCATTAGTATTACGATATTCTATGATTAATTTTGCCTTACTTTGTCCTATACCTGGAATTGTAAGCAATTCATCTAATGTAGCTGTATTTAAAGATATTTTACCCGTTTTATTAATTATGCTATTACTATTGTCAATTATATCTTCAATACAAGCAGCATTTTCTATCTTAGGACAGACACACTGTTTTTCAATATACTTTATACTAGTACTACCTTTTTTCATTTCATTTATTTCTTCTTTAGTATAAACAATAACAACATCTTCATTTTTTAATTCTTTACTTAAATTTATAGTACTTGTATCAGCATCCTCTTTTAATCCACCACTTAAGGTTATTAAATCGCTAACTCGATCATTCGGATTTATTTCATAAACACCAACATTTTTAACAGCACCTTTAATTTCTACCTTAACAGGAACAACTTTAACATCATTTTTTTGAAATAGTAAAAATACTATCAAACCAATTAATATTATATTAGTTAAATAAATTAATTTTTTTATCATTTTATCACCTTCACTAATATAATTCGATAAAAACATTTAAAAAACCTTCAAAAAAAGAAATTTTTTCAAATTTCTTAATCTTTTAGTTTATTTCAGTATAAAATTATTTATTTGTTCGCTTGTTAACCCAGATATTTTTGAAATTAAAGCAATATCTATTTTTTCTTTTAACATGTTATTAATTAAAATTTTTTGTCCATTCTTAAATCCTTCAACTCTTCCTTCAGCTCTTCCTTCAGCTAATCCTTCTTTTCTAGCTTCATCCCTAATCATTCCTTCATACCACTTATTTTCTTCCTCCACACTCATCCATCCTGCTGTTAATTCTTCATAGTTTAAATCATCTACAATTTTCTTTAATTCCATTACCATTTCACTCTCCTTACTTATTTCTTCTAATTCTTTTTTGTTAAATCCTAACATGGCTATTGGAAGCAACCTGGTTAACTTCTTGTTACTATTATAATACTTTTCTTTTGCTTTGTCTACACCTACATTAATTATTTCTATTGAATCAGTATATATTCCATATGTATCTTCATCTATTATTTTATTTCTACTTATTGTGTATTTAGTACATTTATCAAATATGAAATTTATTTGTACTACCCTTGGATATTTATTTTCACCCTTCACTGTTACATTATTTTCTAAATTGTACAAAAATCTTATATTTCTTTCTTTTATATTTTCATTCCAAGATGTATTTATTTCTATATTTACATAGTAATCATCTACTTTTACTATTAAATCTAAAAAATTACTTTTACTTTTTTCTCTATTTTTATATAATTTCGAATTTTTAATCATAATATCACTTACTTTGGTATTCAAGGAACTTTCTAATATTGATTTTAGTATAGTTTTATTTGTTTCAACTATTTTTAAAAAAATCATATCATTTTTAGGTAAAGCATACTTTTCTATTGTTTTTGACATAATATTCCTCCTTAATAATAACATACAATATTAGAAAGAATTATTCCTTCTTAATTTTATCTTTTAATATAAATATTAAAAAATTATATTTCTATAATAAATAGTTCTGTAAAATAAAAAAATTTTTAAATACTAAAAAAGAGATTACATTTTAACCTCTAATATCTTTTCTTTTAAATTTGAATATAAACAACAATTGATAAAAATGCTTTGATAAGTCTAAGGATTTAATCTATTTGGTCCTCTAAATAAAAACATTGCTTCTTTTAGTGATGGAATATCTAGAAGTAACATAGTAAGTCTATCTACTCCAAGTCCAAATCCCCCATGAGGTGGACAACCATATTTGAAGAAATCTAAATAGAAAGAAACATCTTCTTTTAATCCCTTTTCTTCTGCTTGATTTTTTAATATTTCGTAACGATGTTCTCTTTGAGCTCCAGTTGTTATTTCAACTCCACGCCAAATTAAATCATATCCTTGTAATACTCCATTTTTTCTCATATGATAAAATGCTCTTTTATCTTTTGGGAAATCTGTTACAAAAATAAACTCTGAATTATATGTTTCCATTGCATATTTATAAGCTAGTTTTTCAGCTTCTGTTGTTAGGTCTACTTTAGCTTCTTCATCTACTTTATAGTTATATTTTTGTTCTAATACTTGATATAGGTCTTTTAATTTAATTCTAGGAAATTGTGTAGTTGGAACCATTACTTCCCTTCCATACATTTCTTTTATTAAATCACCATAAAGTTCTTTTATTTCCTTTAACATAGTAGTTAATAATTTTTCTTCTAATTCCATTACATCTTCATAGGAATCGATATAACTAAATTCTAAATCAAAACCTGTAAATTCTGTTGTATGACGATTTGTATTAGAGTTTTCGGCTCTAAATACTGGTCCTACTTCAAATATTTTATCCATTCCAGAAGCCATTGCCATTTGTTTATAGAATTGTGGTGATTGAGCAAGATATGCTTTTCTATCAAAGTATTTTACTTCAAACACTTCACTCCCACTTTCACTAGCTGTTCCAATTAGTTTAGGAGTATGTATTTCTATAAAACCTAAATCATATAAAAACTTACGCATGGTTTCGACCATTTTACTTTGTATTTTAAATATATTTAAATTGTATTCATTACGTAAATCTAAATATCTATTATCTAATCTAGTATCTATTTCAGCACTATTTTTATCTTTAATATTAATAGGTAGTTCTTGATTTGATATAGATGTTATTTCAATAGAAGAAGGTATTATTTCCATCCCATTTAGTTTTACTTTAGGACTTTCTAAAAGTTTTCCATTTACTTTAACAGTACTTTCTAATGTTGTATTAGAAATAACTTCATTTAATTTTTTATTTTGTTCATCTTTTTCTATTGTTACTTGTACTTTTCCAGTTATATCTCTAATGATAACAAATTGAACATATTGTAAATCTCTAATATTATCTATAAACCCTTTTATTTCTACTTCTTTATTAAAGTATTTATTTAAATCTTTTATATATATTCTTTCCATACAGCCTCCTAATTACAGTTTTGATCTAAAAAATCTATTATTTTATCTATATCTATTTTATATTCTTCTTTAGTATTATTATTTTTTATAGTTATTTTATTATTTTTAATTTCTTCTTCACCTATTATAGCTATAAATTTACTTTTTAATCTATCTGCTTGTTTAAAGTTAGATTTTAAATTACGATTCATATAATCTATATCTGTACTAAAGCCATTAAGACGAAGATGATTTGCTAAAGAAAAAACTTTTTCTAATTCATTTTCACTCATAGGTATTATATATATATCTAAGTTATCATCTTTAATTAAATTGATATTTTCTGACTCTAAAGCAGCTAGTAGTCTTTCTAATCCTAAAGCAAAACCAACTCCATTAATGCTTGGGCCACCTATTTGTTCAATTAGGCCATTATATCTTCCACCACCACATAAGACATTTTGACTTCCAAAATCTTTAATACTAGCTTCTACTTCAAATACAGTATGAGTATAATAGTCTAATCCTCTTACTATTTTAGGATTAACTATAAATTCTATATTTAATGATTTTAAGTACTTTTGTAAATCTTCAAAATGTTTTTTACTATATTCATTTAAATAATCAATAGTAGTTGGTGCTTGTTTCATTATTTCTTTATTACTATCTATTTTACAATCTAAAATACGTAATGGATTTTTATCAAATCTTTGTTTACAATCTTCACATAATGTATTTAAATGTGGTCTAAAATATTCTTTTAAAGCTTTTCTATAGTTATCTCTAGATTCTGTATCTCCTAGACTATTTATATTTACTTTTATTCCTTTTAATCCAAGTAAACGATATATATTAACAGCGATACTTATAACTTCGGCATCTATGCTTGCACTATCACTTCCAAAAACTTCTACCCCAAATTGATAAAATTCACGGAATCTTCCTGATTGTGGTCTTTCATATCTGTACATTGGTCCATAATACCACGTTTTAACTGGCTGAGATGCATTACCATATATTTTGTTTTCAACAAAGCTTCTTGTTATTCCTGCTGTTCCTTCTGGTCTTAAAGTCATATCTCGATTACCACGATCTTTAAAATCGTAAGTTTCTTTAGTTACTATATCTGTAGTACTACCTACTCCTCTATGAAATAATTCACTAACTTCAAATAATGGTGTTCTAAAATATTCATAGTTATATTGTTTCATTAAAGCTTTTAATAATTCTTCGATATATAATATTGTTTTTCCCTTTTCTCCAAACACATCATATGTTCCTTTTGGTTTTTGTATCATAATTACCTCCTATAATTTTTTATATTGTTTAGGATTTAATACTGTTTCTTCAGTTACTTCATAAATTATATCTTTATTTTGATTAGTTAAGGCTTCCCATTTTAAATCATTTAAAGATTCTTCAATTATTTTTTTTAATGAGCTTGCTCCTAAATTTAATTTGTGAGCTGTTTTAGCAAGTTTTCTAATATATGAATCATCCCATGATAAACTAATATTAAATAAACTTAGTTTTATTTGTTCTATTAAAATAGGGCTTATTGTCGATGTTGTTAGTAATTGATATAAAGATTCTTCATTTAAAGAATTCAATTCTATTATTTTAGGTACTCTTCTCATAAATTCTCTAGTCATATTACCTTTGTTAATATAATCTTCTGTAGTAATTGCAACTTCTACTTCTTCTTCTTTTATAAAACCACTTACTTGTTTTTTATATAAGTCTCTAACAAAATTGAAAGAACCTGCAAAGAAAATATTTAAATATTTCGTATTAAAGTAATATGAATTATTACCTTTTTTATTATCAAATATTTTATAACTAGAACCATTTAGAAACTCTAGAAGAGAATCTAATACTTTTGTTCCTGAGACATCATCTCTATCGCTTGTTGCTTTTTTATCTATTTCATCAAAAAATACAACACCATTTTTTTCGGCATATTTAATTTTTTCTTCTAAATTCATATCTTCTGGTGCTTTAGACACTAATGCTTCTAAAATATCTTCTAAGTCTCTTCCATGATATCCTGCTATTGTGAGTTGTGAAGTAGTTACTTTTTCAATAGGTATGATTATATTAGACTTTTTTTCTAAATATTCTAATATAGTCTCTATAATTAGTGTTTTACCCACACCAGGACTACCTGTTATCAAACATCTAGTTAATTGTAAATCTGGTAATTTATCAGCATTTAAAGAAGAATTATAGTTTATTATAAAGTTAGTGATTATTTGTTTTATTGCTTCATCTTGTCCTACTACTTTACTTTTAACATAATTATATAGATCATTTATATCAATATTTAATGAATCAGAAGTATTATTAATTTCTATTTCTTTTTTTATTTTTTCTATTTCATTATTAACTCCTTTAGAAAAGCTTAAGATTTTATTTAAATAGTCTTTTATTTCTTCTATATTATCTGTTTTTAATAAATAATTTATTACTTATTCTTCATATTCATCTTCTTTTTCAATTTCAATTTCACCTTGTATAACTTCTAAATTATCAATTGGTATTTGTAATAAGTCAATTTCAAAATTTTCATTTTGTTTTCCTATATATACATAGTTGTATACTTGATCTAGATGTTTTCTTAAAATTTCTTTTTTATCTTTTGAATTATACATTGAACATAGTTCGTTATAAGAAATAGGAAAAGTAAAAAATTCTGTTTTTTCATCAATTCCAATATATGAGTTTAAAGCATCAGTATAAGTGTTTTCATATGTATCGATAAATAGATTATTATCTTCTAAGTAATCCCCTTCTAATAAAGTAAGTGGTTTAAATAAATATAATCCATTATTAATAACTATTCTTTCCATTAAGATTGCTACAAAAAAATCTTTCATTATATCTCCCCCTCTGAATAAAAAAAGTCTATAAAATATAAGGACATAATTTACGTGGTGCCACCTTACTTCATAGACTAACTATCTCAAATCGTTAACGCTGATAAGCGATTATTTAACATTTGGTGTCTTTCTCTATTTTAAATAAAATGTTTTCACCAACCACATTTTCTCTAAATATTTAAATATAGATACTATTCCAAACAAATAATTATTTATAGTATATACACATTTATTGAATTAGTCAATGATTTTATGCGGTTTTAGATATTTTTATTACTGGACGAAGACCGATAAAATCCTCACTATTACTGATCCAGTTGACGTCGAAAGCTCCTTCACAATGAACATAGAAACTGACCATGGAGTAAGAGGCAGTAGTAGATAACCAATATCCTCCATGTTGACCTGCTTCTGTTGCTTCTACTAAATTTTCATATAAATATGTTGGAACTTCTCCTGTTGTTAGATCTATAAAATCTATTATATCTGTTAACATTGGTAATCTTGCTTTTACATTTGTTCTTTTGATTGGTTGATACATTATTTCTGATGTTCCAACCAATTCTATCATTTTTGATGGTCTATCATCTTCTAAGGTATAATTATAAGCTGGTATATTTGTCCATTCTTTTGTTAAGTCTTCTAATTGTTTTAAGGCTGTTAATGGTCCCAATTCATTATTTCCATACTCTCCATAATTAGTTCCACCCGATTCTTCGTAATCAGTTTGAGAAATCCAAGCTACTGTATCTACTAAGTTTTTATTCATTATAAGTGTTAATTCTTCGCCATCATCTTTGATTACATAGAAATCATAGTTTTCTTTTTCATTTACTTTTACAT
>CANSFI010000026.1 GCA_947646095.1 uncultured Mycoplasmatota bacterium | reverse complement strand
TAATAAAGGATTTGCTATATCAGGAATTTTATACTCATTATTAATATTATTTATGGGAATATTAATAATATTAGCTACATCTAAATTTTCATTCGATAAAATAAAGAATGATATTAGAAAAAAATTAGAAACAGAAGTGTATAAAGATATAGTATTAAATGGAGCAGATCCTGAACTAAAAGGAATGATACCAGTAAAAATAGATTCTAATGGAACTGTAAAAAAAGCTGATATAACAGAAAAATGGTATGATTATAGTAATAAAGAATGGGCTAATGCAGTAGTATTAAATGATAAAAATAAGGTTTATAATAATGGAGATATAATACCAGAAGATAAAATAAGCCAGTATTATGTATGGATACCAAGATATAAATATAAACTATGGTATACAGAAGCTACAGATACCTTAACAAGTGCTGATAATTCAAAGGTTCATAGTATCGATATAGTATTTGAAAATAAGAGAACAGCTAAGTCAAATGGTTCAACTAATGGAACATATTTAACCCACCCAGCTTTTACCTTTGGAACAGATGAATTAAATGGAATATGGGTAGGTAAATTTGAAACAGGGTATAAAGGAGCAACAACTAAAGAAGAAGCCCAAGTTTCAACACCAGATTCATCAAAAGTAATAATAAAACCTAATACGTATGCATGGACAATTATGAGTGTTAGTAATATGTTTATAACATCAAGAGGGATATATAGTACATTTAATCTTAATACAAATAGTAATTCACATATGATGAAAAATACAGAATGGGGAAGTGTAGCTTATCTATCACATAGTAAATATGGAAAAGATTCTGAAATATATATAAATAATAACAATACCTTTTTAACAGGATGTGGAGGAGATACAGCTTCTGAATCTGGAGCTTCAACTTGCAAAAATGCTTATGGAAGTAAAAGTAATAATATATATAATCAAAGTACAACGGGAAATATAAGTGGTATATTTGATATGAGTGGTGGAGCTTGGGAATATGTTATGGGTTATACAACAAGTACATCTATATATGATGTAAATAGCTCTATTGGTTTTGATGAAAAAACAATACCAGATATTAAGTATATAGATAAATATATTTCTGTAAATGATTCTGATTATAGTAAAAAAATCTTAGGTGATGCAACAGGAGAAATAGGCCCTTTTTATTCTACTTTAGATTATTCTAATATTTTTAATAGGTCATCATGGTATAACGATTACAGTTTCTTTGTTAATTCGACTAATTATTGGTTTGGTCGTGGTTCATGATGGGGAGATGGAATAAGTGCTGGAATATTTAGCTTTATGGCAAATGGTAATAGTACAAATAATATAACTTTTTCATTTAGAATTGTTATAAATTAGAAATTTGAAATAAAAATAAAGAAGATATTATAGTAAATGATGAGTAATAATTAACCTTTTCTTTTGAATATGAAATGTTAAATTTAAAATTAATGTTTTAAATTGTGAATTCTTTACTGTTAATATTAGTCAAAAATAATTGATGTTAAAAAAGTTTAAAAGAGAATAGAGTAGTTTTAGTACAAAAATATATAATTTGACAAGTAAAAAAATTTTAGTATAATAATCAACATAAAATTTATATGTAGGAAATAATCAAAAATACAAAAAAATTAAATATTCGTACAACTGCATTTGTATTAGCTGCTAGTTCAATGTTAACTTTAAGTGGTTGTATTTCTGATGAATTAGCCCCTCAGGAAGTCTATGATGTAATATCAACTGAAAATAACGATGATTCTTTATCAGGAGGATTAAAACAAGTACTTGATATTCCAGGTAGGGATTTTAAATTAGTAACTTTATATTCATGTGATGATTCATCAAAACGTGAATGGCGAATAACATCAGATAAATTTCTTTCTCTGGAAGTTTATACTCAAGGACTTCCAGAGAACACTGAAGTTTATATTGATAATGTTCATATTGATACATCAATAAAATCTAAATATGCAGTTATGGATGGCATTTTACAAGATAGTATGGATGACCATGTTCACAGTTCACAATTAATTGGCTTTCCAATATCAGAGAATCAATCATATTATGGAGTTAATGCGATAGAAGGCAGTAATGAAGAATTTATTCAAAATACTGTTTATGGTTATAATGGTTACTATAGTTCGTCAAATTCTAGTATAAGATATACAGAAAGTATATACATGGAACTTGGTGTATATGCAAACAAAATTCAAATTGTTTATGATTTACTTATTAAAGGACCTAATGATAAAGATTATTCTAATATAAGTATTTCTACAGACTTTATAGTTATGGTAACTAATGCTGCGATTAAACCAGAAGATGCTAAAACATATACAAAGGAAAAATAATCGTATTAAAAATGAGAATTATCTCATTTTTTTCATATACTTTTATAGGTGAAGATATGAAAAGAAGAATCCATTTAAAAAAAAGAATAAAATTGAATCAAAAAACTAGTAAAATTAATTTTATAATTTATACCATTATTGGAATTATAATATCTATATTTTTGTTATTTCATTATATAAATAAAAAAGTATCCCCTATTCTTCTAGACTATGCTGAAATGGAATCTAAAAAACTTGCTAGTATTATAGTTAGTAAAGCAATCAATGATGAAATTGCTAAAGAGTTAACAGTAGAAAACTTATTTGTTATTACTAAATCTGATGATGGTGAAATAAAAACGATTGATTTTAATCCTGTTTTAGTTAATCAATTATTACTTAAAGCTACTACAACTGTACAAACTAATTTAAAATATTTAGAGGATGGAGAAATAGATAAATTAGAATTGGGTGAAAATACATTAATAAATTATGATCCAGATAATTTAAGAGAAGGTATATTTTATAAAATACCAGTAGGAACTATTTTTAATAATTCAATACTTGCGAACTTAGGTCCAAAAATACCAGTTCGTTTTAGTTTAATTGGAGATATAGTTGCTAATATCGTATCAGATGTAAAAAATTATGGAATTAATAATGCTTTAATTGATGTTAAAATAGTTTTAAAACTAAATCAAAAAGTAATTCTTCCTATAGCTAGTAGAAATATAACAGTAGAAGTTAGTATACCTCTAGCAATCAAAATAGTTCAGGGAGTAGTTCCAGAATACTACCTTAATGGTTTTTCAAAAAATTCTAGTACTTTAACACTTCCTGTAGAATAAATTTATATTATAATTTTAATCTTAAAAATATTTTATATATAATAAATTTGGTGATAAAAAATGAAGAAAGCCTTTACATTAGTAGAATTAATAGGGGTAATAACACTACTTGGATTAATCATGATAATAGTAACACCACCAATAATAAATCAAATAAGAAATAGTGAAGGTAAACTAGATGAAGCAATAGAGACTTTAATTTATTCAGCTACTGATTTATATATAGATAGTAAAAAAAATGATTATCCTAAAAATAATGATAATATATATTGTGTAACATTAAAAGAATTAGTAGATGATGGAAAATTAAAAAAACCAATTTTAAATAGTAAAGGAAAAGAAATAGATTTAAATAAATATATAAAAATAGAAGTAAAAAATAACCAATATAAATATTTAATAACAGATGAATGTAATAGTATAAAATATAATTCAATTTTAAAATCAGATAATAATTGTATAAAAGATATAAATACTAAGTGTGAAAATGGAACTAAGTTAAATGTAAAAGTAAATGAAAAAGAAAACTATGATTTTTATGTAATAAAAGATGATGGAGGAGAATTAACAATTATAATGAATAAAAACTTAGGACCAACAGTTGCTTGGATAACAAAAGAAGATTATGAAGCAGCAGGAGGAACTGCTTGGGATGAACTAAATGGAGGAGCGAATGATAAAGGACCAGTAACCGCCTTAAAACAATTAGAAGACTTAACAAAAGACTGGACAAATATAAAAGCATATGATTATACATTAGAAGATGATAAACCATCAAAGCTAAAAGAATGGGGATTATCTTTAACAACAATATATAAACCAATCAAAAGAACGAATGTCAGAGCAAGACTACTATCTATAACAGATATAATAGATTTTATTGATATAGAGACAAAAGAAATACCAACATATTTATATGAAAATTTAAGTGTGGAAAATACAGAAGAACAACCACATGCATATTGGTTATCTACTGTTTACCCTGATAGCTCTACTTATAGTTTCGATGTCGATTATGGAGGTATCATCTACATTGGCTACGTTAGGGGTAGAAGTTCTATAGGAGTACGCCCAGTTATAAAAGTATCTAAAACTGTATAAAATCATATCAATAACTTTTGAAAATGTCCTAAAAATATTAAAACATAAACGGGAAAATAATTCTCACTTTTTATATTTTCAAGTAAGGCATGATTTTCATTTTTTAGCTTTAGGAGATATAATACCATCACTAGTTAAAAGCTTATAAACCAACTTATATGGTACTTTAATACTTTCATCTTCACATAAGTATTGACAAAACGTATAAAATTAACATCTTGATATTTAGTTTTATAAAGAGGCATAATATCTTCAGAGATAAACTTATCTAGTGTCTTGATAAAACATTTTTTATGGTTATTGTGTATAAAGTGAGATTTACCTTTCTCTTTATAAATAATAATTAGACGATTAATTTGTTATTTTGATAAATTGAATTTCATTGAAGCTCTATTTTTATTAACACTATGATCTAATAATTCTTTAATAACTTCAATTCATTCATCCTTAATTCAACCTTTCTTACTTTGTCATCTCTAGTGACTAGCATGTCAATTTGAGGTATTTTCAACAGCTATTACTTAAGAAATTATCATAAGTTAATCATAAATCTAGAATTTTTATTTTAAAACCTTTGAGTTTAAACATTATACGTGTTATACTAATAATAGAGGTGTATTGTAAAATGGTAAAACGTAAAAAAGGTAAACTAAAAATAGGAAATATAATAATATTTTCATTAATTATTATTTTAGTCTTTTATGTATTAATTCACTTTATTAAATTTTTAGGTAGTAAAATTATAGATAGAACTAGTCAAGGTTATATTTCTTCAACAAGTGAAAAAGTAAAACTATATAATTTAGAATTTAAAGAAACCACTGATATAGCTAGAGGTACTAAAGTTTTAATTCATGATAAAGAAATTAAAAATGATGATTCCAAAACTTACAAAAAAATTAAATATGATAAAAAAGAATACCTAATTAATACTAATAATATTGTTTTAAAATATGAAGATAGTATAAAAGAAGAAAGAATGTATGTAAGAACACCTGTAACTATTTATAAAAACGAAAATAGTAGTGATATATTATCTATGGCTAAAAAAGGAGAAGAATTAAAAATAATTGGATTTGATAAAATAGATTCAGATGGAAAAGTTAATATGTATAAAATAGAAAAAGCTGATATTAAAGGTTTTGTATATGCTAAATATTTAGTTAATTCTAAAGAACAAGCAAATAAAAATTATGATGAAAATAATTCTTATCAAGTCCATTTAAAAAGAGACGACACTTTAGGTGGAGGTGCTGCTAAAGATTTGGATTTTTATCCTGTTGATAAACCTAAATTTAAAAATAATAAAATGCCTGATGAAGTAAGAAGTTTATACTTAAATTCAGGAGTACTTGGAAATTTATATGCTTATATAAAACTTGCTAAAAATAGTAATATTAACGCTTTTGTAGTTGATATTAAAGATAATACAGCACCTGGTTATGCATCTAATGTTATGAAGGAACTTTCACCAACTAATTATGAAAGAGCTATTAATTCTTTTGATAACTATAAAAAAGCTATCCAAAAAATAAAAGATGAAGGATTTTATGTAATAGGAAGAATAACTGTATTTAAAGATAGCTATTATGTAACAGATAATCCAGATTGTGCTATTACATCTAAGTCAACTAATAAACCTTATAGTCATAATGGTTCATATTGGCCAAGTGCATATTCTAGAGATGTATGGGAATTTAATGTTAAATTAGCTATAGAAGCAGTTAGGGAAATGGGATTTAACGAAATCCAATTTGATTATAGTCGTTTTCCAGATAAAACAAATACAATAGAACAACAAGGATTAGTAGATATGAAAAATAAATATAATGAGTCAAAAGCAGGTGCTATACAAAGTTTCTTAATGTATGCAACTGATGAAATACATAAAGAAGGTGCTTATGTATCTGTAGATGTATTTGGTGAATCAGCTAATAGTTATGTAACCGCATATGGTCAATATTGGGGTGCTATTTCAAATGTAGTAGATGTTATAAGTGCTATGCCATATCCAGATCATTTTGATACTTATGCATATGGATCTAGTGTTCCTGTTTGGACTGAACCATATAAACTATTAAAAGCTTGGGGAGAAACCGTTGTAGAACGTCAAAATGAAATACCAACACCAGCTATTTGCCGAACTTGGATTCAAGCATATAATACTGTAAAATCACCATATATTACATATGATGCTAGTAAAATATCAGATCAAATAAAAGCATTATATGATAATGGATTAACTGGAGGTTATATTACTTGGAATGCAAGTTCTAGTATAACCAAATATCAAGAAATAGCCTCATCATTTAAAAAGGATTATAAAAAATGAGAAAAATAGAAATAAATAATAATAATTATGAATTAATAAGAGACTATAAAAATGGATTTGAATTAGAAGCTATTATTGATAAAGTATCAGAAACAGATTATTTTGATAACTATGATTATATATTTGGTGATTGGTCATATGGAAAACTAAGATTAAAAGGATTATACGATAAAAATAATCCTAATTGTAATAATAATAATTGTTTTAACAAAATTGATGATTATATAAAAAAATATTGTGCTTATGAATGTCGATATTTTATAATAAAGAAAAAATAATTGTGAGTATTACTCGCTTTTATTTTATAGAAATGATATACTTGTATAGTAAATAATAGGAGGTAAGTCATATGTATTGGGTAGGATTTAAAGGAGATAAATGGAAAACAAATATTGATGTTGAAAACTTTATTGAAGAAAATTACACTGAATATTTAGGTGATGAAAGTTTCTTAGAAAAAATAAGTGAAAAAACTAGTGTAGTTTGGAATAAATGTGAAGATTTATTAAAACAAGAATTAAATAAAGGGATTTTGGACGTAGAAATTAATGTAGTATCAAAAATTAATAATTATAAACCTGGATATATTGATGCATCAAATGAAGTAATCGTTGGACTTCAAACAGATAAACCATTAAAAAGAATTGTAAATCCTTATGGAGGTATTAGAATGGTTCATAGTGCCTTAGAATCATATGGATATAAATTAAATGACAATATTGATTTTGCATTTACTAATTATTTAAAAACACATAATGATGGTGTATTTTCAGCGTATACTAAAGAAATTAGATTAGCTCGTAAAGCTGGACTTTTAACAGGTCTTCCAGATGCATATGGAAGAGGGAGAATAATAGGAGATTATAGACGTATACCATTATATGGAATCGATTTTTTAATACAAGAAAAACAAAAAGATTTAGATGGTATTATTAATATAAATGAAGAAAATATTCGATTACGTGAAGAAATATTTGAACAAATAAAAGCATTAAATGAAATAAAGGAAATGGCCTTAACATATGGATATGACATATCTAAACGTGCTATTAATTCTAAAGAAGCAATTCAATGGTTATACTTTGGATACTTAGCTGCTATCAAAGAAAATAATGGAGCAGCTATGAGCTTAGGAAGAACTTCTACTTTTTTAGATATCTATATTGAAAGAGATTTAAAAAATAATTTAATAACAGAAAAAGAAGCACAAGAATTGATTGATCAATTTATAATTAAATTAAGATTAGTACGTCATTTAAGAACACCAGAATATAATGAATTATTTGCAGGAGATCCGACTTGGGTAACAGAATCCATAGGTGGAATGTTAAATGATACTAAATCTTTAGTAACAAAAACATCCTATCGTTATTTAAATACTTTAATAAATTTAGGAACTTCTCCTGAGCCTAATATGACAGTTTTATGGTCAAATAAGTTACCTGATAATTTTAAGAAATACTGTTCTAAGATATCAATTTTAACGGACGCTATTCAATATGAAAATGATGATTTAATGAAACCAATTTATGGACATGATTATGCAATTGCATGTTGTGTATCTGCAATGAAAGTAGGAGTTCAAATGCAATTTTTTGGAGCAAGATGTAATTTAGCAAAAGCTCTACTTTATGCTATAAATGGTGGATTTGATGAAAAATTAAATATAAAGATTGTAGATGGAATAGAAAAAATGGAAGATGAAATTTTAGACTATAACAAAGTAATTAAAGCTTATTTTAATGTTTTAGATAAAGTTTCAAAAACATATGTAGATGCTATGAATATAATCCATTTTATGCACGATAAATATGCATATGAGAAAAGTCAAATGGCTTTGCATGATACAAATGTAGAAAGATTAATGGCCTTTGGAGCAGCAGGATTATCAGTAGTTGCTGATTCTTTATCAGCTATTAAATATGCTAAGGTAAAACCAATTAGAAATAGTGATGGAATTGCTATTGATTTTAAAATAGAAGGTGATTTCCCTAAATATGGTAATGATGATGACCGCGTTGATAAATTAGCTGTATATGTTGTAGAAGAATTTATAAAGAAGTTAAAACAACATCATTTATATAGAAATGCTATTCATACTTTATCAATTTTAACTATTACTTCAAATGTAGTTTATGGTAAAAAAACAGGAGCGACTCCAGATGGTAGAAAAGATGGCGTTCCGTTTGCACCTGGAGCAAACCCAATGCATGGAAGGGATGAAAATGGTGCCCTAGCATCTCTTAATTCAGTTGCTAAAATACCTTATAAAAATGTTTGTCAAGATGGTGTTTCTAATACTTTTTCAATTATTCCAGATGCTTTAGGTCATTCAGAACAAGATCGAATTAATAACTTAGTTAATATTTTAGATGGTTATTTTAAACAAGGAGCACAACATCTTAATGTTAATGTTTTTAACAGAGAAACTTTAATAGATGCTATGAATAATCCTGATAAGTATCCAAATTTAACTATTAGAGTATCTGGCTATGCCGTTAAATTTAATCGTTTAAGCAAAGAACAACAGCTAGAAGTTATTAATAGAACATTTCATGGGACTATATGATAGGATATATTAATTCATTAGAAACAATGGGTCTTGTAGATGGTCCTGGTATAAGATTTGTCGTTTTTCTTTCTGGATGTAAATTGAGATGTTCATTTTGTCATAATCCAGAAACATGGACTAATAAAGATTCTATAGAAATAACATCTGAGGATTTAATTAAAAAGATACTTAAATATCGTCATTATTATATTAATGGAGGAGTCACATTTTCTGGTGGAGAACCACTACTTCAAGATGAATTTTTAATAGATATTTTAAAAAAATGTAAAATGGTTAATATTCATACTGCTATTGATACATCTGGTGTTGGAAATGGAAACTATGAACAAATACTTAAATACACAGATTTAGTCATATTAGATATTAAAGCAATAGATAAAGAAAATTATCAAAAAATTACGGGAAATGATATGACTGAATTTAATAAATTTTTAGATACTTGTATAAAATTTAATAAAAAATTGTGGATTAGACAAGTTATAATTCCTGGTATTAATGATACAGAAGAATATATCTTAAAATTAAAAGAGTATATTAAGAATATAAAAAATGTAGAAAAAATAGAATTACTTCCATATCATTTATATGGGGTAGATAAGTATAGTAAATTAGGTATTGATTATAAATTAAAAGATGTTCTGGCAATGGATACTCAAAAATGTAATGAATTATATGACTTACTTATGAAATAGTGTATATTTATACCATTAACCTTTAGATATATGCCAAGATGTATATATATGGAAATAAATCTATATAATAAAAAGGAATATTTAACTTTTAACCAGTTTGAGTATTTACTTATTGTGGTTGCACCTTAATTTTTTGAATTAGGTGCTATTTCTTTATTTCAATTACTATTAAAAGTATAAAGAATAAAATGAGAATTATGTTATTCAAAACTTTTAATTTTAAAAATATTAAATTCTATTAAAAAAACTTTAATTTAAGGCATATATATAAGATTATAAGGCTAATTTACTACTTTGCAAATGATTAGAGTTTCTAATTTTATGATTGTATCTATTAGTATATATTTTTTGCTCTTCATAAAGTTTATGGTACAATATGAGTATTTAGGAGGTTATTAGATAGTTTACAATAATACATATAAATTTGTTTTAGTAGTCAATAAGAATTTGGAAATTAAAGATATGAATACTATCGCTCATTCATATGCTGGGTTAGTTGTAGCTCCAAAATAATTAAAAGAAAAAATGAGTTTTATCGATTTTGTGGATAAAGAAGGGTAGGTACATAAAAGCATATCTGAACTTTCTTTAATAGTACTAAGAGGGAAAAATGGTGAAATAAAAAAATTAAGAAATGAGTTTATTGAAAATGAGATCTTATTTACTGATTTTATAGAAACTATGATATGAGATACCTACAAAGAACAATTAGATAAAACTCTTGAAACTTCTAGTGAAGATATGAATTATTTTTGTATTGCTGCCTTTGGAGAAAAAGAACTAATAGATTCCTTAACTAAGAAATTCTCTTTATGGAATTAATGAGGTTTAAAAAATAAGAACAATAAACTTGTCAAAAAGCTGATTTTATGCTATTATGAATGTGTCAAGGAAACTTGCATATAATAAAAAAGGATACATTTGATTGTGGTTGATCAAATGCAATCCCTTATGGATATAGCATCTGAAATCACTTAGTTGTGAAATCGGATGCTTTTGCTATTTTAGAAGTAAAATGATTACTACTAAGAATAGGAGTAATATTATAGTAAATAGAGGAAATTCTCTTTTTGTCATAAATATCACCACCTTTCTTTTATCTATTGATAAAGAAAGTGAAAGCACCTGATATTTTCAAATGTATCCATAAATATTATATCAAACATTTGTTCTTGATACAATATTTTAATTTCATTTTAACAATTATTATTTTAGATATTAGGTTTTGATGAATTAATGTGCTACATAATAAGGGTAATACTATTCCTCATTATAGAGAGGACTTTAGTGGCTATGTTACTAGTCTCGATCACATCCTATACTTTGATACTATGACATTGTATAGTATTTTCGAAATACTTAAAATTAAAACTTTCAAAGTTTTAATTTTTTACTACTAATTTACTACTTTTGAAAATAGAAATATAAGGAATTATAAAGATATTTAAAAACTTATGAAAAGCAGCTCAAAAAACACAATACTTTTTCATTAAAAATTCTTTTATAATCTAAAGCCTCTTTTCTATCCATAAGAATGGAAGTTTGGCAAGTACCAAATAAAGTTATGTGTTCTATAAATATTAACAGTATGTCTATATTAAATTAAACAATTTAATAATTAAAAACTAATTTTATAAATTCTATTAAATAGGACTAAATTTGTCCTTTTTTTCATACATTTTTATAGGTGATAAAATGAAGAAAATAGTAATATTAATTTTAATGTTATTAATTTCAATTAATATAAAAGCTTATAGTTCTAGTGCCACTAGTACAATTTTAATGGATACAGATAATAATAGAATAATTTATGCATCTAATATTCATGAAATTAGAAGTGTTGCTAGTATTTCTAAAATAATGACAGCAATAATTGCTATAGAATCTAATAAATTAGATAATGAAGTAACTATAGGAGAAGAAATAAATACAGCTTATGGTTCAGGTATTTATATTAGTCAAGGAGAGGTGTTGAAACTTAAAGACTTAGTTTATGGATTAATGCTTAGAAGTGGTAATGATGCTGCCTTAGCGATCGCCCACTATGTTGGAGGAAATGTGAATGACTTTGTTAAATTAATGAATAAAAAAGCAAAAGAAATAGGTATGAAAAATACAACATTTAATAATCCGAGTGGACTAGATCAGGAAAAAGGAAATTTTTCAACAGCTTATGATATGGCTATACTTACCAGTTATGCTATGAAAAATAAAATATATAGAGAAGTAACCAAAACTAAAAATTATAAATTAAAGACTAACTTAAACTATTATGATTGGACTAATAAAAATAGATTATTAAATAGTTATAAATATGCAACAGGTGGAAAGACTGGATTTACTGAAAAAGCAAGAAGAACATTAGTAACAACAGCTACTAAAGATGGAGTTAACTTAGTAGTAGTAACATTAAATGACGGCAATGATTTTAATGATCATGAATCTTTATTTGAAGAAGCCTTTCAAGAATATAAAAATTATTCTATATTAAAAAAAGGTAATATTAATATAAGTGATGAAAAATATTATAAAAAAAATGAATTATATATTAAAAATAATTTTAATTATATATTAACTGATGATGAAAAAGATAATATTATTATAAAATTTGAATTAGAAAAAAAATATAACTATAAAGATAATGATAAAGTAGGAAAATTAATAGTTAAATTGAGCGATGAAAAAATATATGAAGATGATGTTTATATAAAATTAAAAAAAACTAAAATAAGTATTTGGGAAATAATTCTTGGGTGGTTTAAATGATTAATAAAATATGGGGAATTTTTATCAT
The DNA here is from genome assembly GCA_947646095.1 of uncultured Mycoplasmatota bacterium. Taxonomy (GTDB): domain Bacteria; phylum Bacillota_I; class Bacilli_A; order RF39; family UBA660; genus SIG208. The sequence continues at coordinate 7,221 of CANSFI010000026.1, read as the reverse complement.
ATCAGGAATTACATTTGCTCTTTTAACAAACAATATAGAAGTTATAAATAAAGAAATATTATCTAGTTCTAAAACAGCATTAGATATGATTATTCAAATATTTCCAGTTATGGCTTTATGGTTAGGAATTATGAATATAGCTAAGAAATCAGGATTACTTGAAAAATTTTCTAAACTAATTTCTCCTTTTTTAAAAATTTTATTTCCTGATATTCCTAAAAATCATGAAGCGTTTAGCCTTATTTCTTCTAATATAATTGCTAATATGTTTGGGCTTGGAAATGCTTCAACACCTCTTGGTTTAAAGGCCATGAAATCTTTACAACAATTAAATGATAAAAAAGATACTGCAAGTCGTAGTATGATAACATTTTTAGTTATTAATACAAGTGGACTCACATTAGTTCCTACTACTATCATTTCTCTTAGAATGTTTTATGGAAGTAATAATCCAACAGAAATAGTTTTTGCTTGTATAATAGCTACTATTTTATCAACAATAGGAGGGCTTATTATGGATAGAATTTTAGCAAATAGGTATAAAAAATGTTAACAGCTATTTCTAATTTAATTATACCAATAATAGTATTGTTTATTGTATTTTATGGAATAGTAAAACAAGTTAATGTATATGATGTATTTATTAGCGGTGCTAAAGAAAGTTTTGATATGGTTTTTTCTTTATTTCCAAGTTTACTGGCGATGATTTTAGGAATAAACATATTTTTAAAAAGTAATTTATTAAACACTTTAATTAATTTTATAAAACCAATATTAGTTTTAATTAAAATACCATACCAAATATTACCAATGGCACTTATAAGACCAATATCAGGATCTTCTGCCTTGGCATTTTTAAACAATATATTTGAATCATTTGGACCAGATAGTTTTATAGGAAAATTAGGTTCAGTTATTCAAGGGTCAACCGATACAACATTTTATATAATTACTTTATATTTTGGTTGTATTGGTATTAAAAAAATTAGATATGCATTATGGGCTGGATTATTTGCTGATTTAATAGGAATTATTAGTAGTATTTTAATTGTTAAATTGATGTTTTAATTTATTGTAAAAAAGTAATTTAAATGTTAAAATGATAATGGTGATTTTCATGGAACGAATTCAAAAAGTAATCGCAAATAGTGGATATACTTCTAGAAGAAAAGCTGAAGAGTTATTAATTAAGGGAAAAGTTAAGGTAAATGGAATTGTAGTAAAAGAATTAGGAACATTAGTTGATAGTAGTGATACTATTGAAGTAGAAGGAAATATTTTAAAAAAAGATTTAAAAGTTTATATTTTACTTAATAAACCAAGAGGAGTAGTAACAACTACAAGCGATGATAAAATGCGAAAAACAGTTCTTGATTTAATCGATGCTAAAGAACGTATTTATCCTATAGGAAGATTAGATTATGATACTACAGGAGTATTAATACTTACTAATGATGGTAATCTTACTAATGGACTTATTCATCCTAGTAATAATGTTGATAAAGTTTATATAGCTAAAATAAAAGGTATAATAAAAAGTGATGATATTAAAAAATTATCCAAAGGTGTTATTATAGACGGTAAAAAAACATCTAAAGCTTTTGCAAAAATAAAAAAAATAGATAAGAAAAAAAATATATCTATTGTAGAATTAACTATTCATGAGGGTAGAAATCATCAGGTAAAAAAAATGTTTGAAGTATGTGGTTATGAAGTTTTAAAATTAAAAAGAGAAAAATTTGCTTTTCTAGATGTTAAAAGTTTAAAACCTGGAGAATATCGTCATTTAAGTATTAAAGAAGTAAAAAAACTATATAGTTTAATAAATAAGTCTTAAGTATATTTAAGATTTTTTTTATAAAAAAACGATAAAAATCGTTATTTTTCATCATTATCAACAATTGCTTCAGTAGGGCAACTTTCTAAAGCATCCATGACTTCTTCTTCTAAATTTTCTGGAATTTCATCAACAATAACTTCAGCAAATCCATCATCACCTATTTGAAAAACCTCTTCACATATACTTTGGCACATACCACAACCAATACAAGCATCTTTATTTACTTTAATTTTTTTCATAATAACCTCCTTTATAATTATAGTTAAATTACTAAAAAAAAGCAAGTTATAGTTTGCAATTCTTTCAAAATATGATATCATTATTATGGTGATAGTATGGCTAGTAGGATGGAAAAGTATTATAAAACTAGAGAAGCAAAACGAAGAAGTGTTAGAAATGAATCTTTATATCAAACCATATATGAAGATGAAACTTATTCTAATATAGAAGGTGTAGTTGCTACTCCTAAAGCTAATGAAATTAATATTGAAAAAATAAAAGAATTAATAACTAGCCATGAACAACAAAAAAACCAAAGTAGAAAATTAGTGAGAAAACCTATTGATATCCCGCAAGAAATAATAGAACCAGAAGAAGAGAAAAACTATGATATTAGGGATATATTGGTTAAGGCTAAAGATTCAAGAGAAAATAAAGATGAAACTTATCGTAATTTGAAAAATACAGAGTATAATATATTAAAGAATATAAAAATAGATGATGTTAAATCAAAGGAAGAAAAAGAAGAAGAATTAAAAGAAATAATGGATACTATAACTAGTATGGGATTATTAAATAAAATGAGTGATCAAGAGTTAAGTTTAAATATGTTTGATGATTTGAAATCTGATACAATAGTAGATGATCCTACCATAATAAAATCTGTTTTAAAAGATTTAAAAGAAGAAAAGCTAAATAAAACAGGTGAAATGGATAATACCTTCTTTTCATCTAGTTTAGGTATTAAAGATAAGGATTTTGAATCATTAAAAGATATAAAAGATTCTTCAGATAAAAAAAATAAAATTATGGGAATTATTATAGTAGCAATATTCATAGTTATATTACTTATTGTTGCTTTTGTAATATGGAAATTAAAAATAAAATAAATTATTAATTTATTTTATATTATTTATAAAAGTATCAAAACTATATAAAAAAACTTTCATTTAAGAGAGTTTTTATTTTTTAAAGATATTAAATAAATAATAGCAGGAATAATAAGAAAGAAAATATATAAAAGATAAGGAAATACATTTAAAATAATAATATTACCAATTGTATTATTTTTAAATAAGTAATTAGTAACTATTACTAAAAATACAACAATAATAAAACTTATATATTTATGATCTTTAAAACTAAATGTTTGTCTTAATGACTTTTTAATAAAATATAAACATAAAGCAATTGTAATAAACATATCTAATATCCATTGAATAGATAATATGCTTTCAACTCTTTGAATAAAACCAAAAATAGATAATCTTTTAAGTAAATGATAAGCAGGATATTGTAATATTTGAGAAAATTCAATTCCATATATAGAAAGTAGTAAAAAGATAACTAAAAATAAGCTTAAAGTTGTAAATATATAAACAATAATTTCGCTTTTTAAGAAATTTTTATTATTTTCAATAGTATCTTTAGGAATAATAGTTATTAAAAATAAAGGTAAAATATTATAGGCAATATATTGTAATGATCCATTTAAAATAGGAGATAATCCATATTCAAAAGAAGGTTTTAAATTATTTATATCAATTTGAAATAATAAACCTAAAGCACTAAAAAAATAAAGAATAAAAATCATATAACAGAAAAATACTGCTGTTCTTCCAATTACATTAATACCTTTACTAGAAATATAATAAAGTGCAAGTGCAAAAGCTATAGAAATAGCTAAATGAGGGGTTTTATATAAATATTGGGAACTTATAAAATTAATTAAATTCCAAAGCATTAAAGAAGTAAAAATAAATACAAATATACAAATCATAACAGTGATAATTGTTCCAATAATATTTCCACAAGATTTTTTGATAAGATCTATAATATTTTCTTTAGGATTATGATTTATAATAAGGTAATATATTCCAAGTGGAATAAAACCTAAAAATAGTGCTAATAAAATAGATATCCAACTATCTTGTTTAGATATAACAAGTAAATTATTTAAACATATGCCAATAAAACAACTTTGCATTAAAATATAAGATAAACAATTATATTCAAATAAATGTAAATTTTTAGCTTTCATTTTTCTTCTCCTTTATTGTGTTTTCTAAAGCACCTTTAGATTCTATATTAGCGTTTACTTTAACTTTAAAATTAATTTTAGGAAAATAATTATCATCCCATTCTTTTTTAACTTTATACCAATATTTAAAATCTTTTCTATAAATCATATTTCCAAATCCAAATATATCAGTTTTATACTTTTGAGCTAAATTAATACCGTCGAAAACCAAATTTTTAATTTCTTTTTCAGTAGATTTATTTATTTTTTCTATTGTTTTAGGATTTTCTAAATCCAGGTCTGTATCAGTTTCTACAATCGCACCTTTAACATTAATATTTAAATTAATGTTTAAATCATTTATATTAATATCAGATTTACATTTAGTAGAATCTAATAAAACTACTACTTTTTTATTTTTGTCTAATTCAGTTGTGACATATAATCTTTCAGTTTTATTGTTAATTATATTTATTCCTTGACTTTCTTTTTCAGTAGTCCATGTAACTAATTTAAAATCTTTAAAAAGACCAATACTTCTTGCTTTTAACATAGCTTTTGGTTCAGTTTCTTTTAAAGATTCTTGATTGTCAATTTTATTTTCCTCTCCTTGAATACTTATACTAGGAGCTATACTATTAACTCCTTGTTTTAAGATTGTTTTAATGAATTCGCTTAAAACCATTTCTGTAGAAATTCCTTCAGATTGTGAAGAGTTTTGAATATTTAAAGATATATTTTGAGATGGAAATGATTCAAGAGGTGATAGTCCTTTAAGTATTTCTTCTGATTTATTATCACGAGCTATTGCAATATAATATTTTTTAGCTGTTTCAGGATTGCGCATTAAGTTTTCTAAAACAATATTAATATTATCTTTAGCAATTTCTTCATCTACTAGAACAACTTCTAAATGACCTAGATATAAATTTCTAGGAGTTTTAACATCAATATTACTTAAAGCTTCAGTAAAAGTTTTACCAGTTCCTGTAAATACAGTAGTTTGAGCTTCTCCTTCTCTAGAAGATGATTGAGTAGATCTAGAGTTAGAAATCATTAAGCTTACTTTATAACCATTCTCATGTTTATCAATTCCAATTCCTGTTACAATAGCAAGTTCATTTAATTCATTATAATTCCAACAACCACTAGTAAAAAAACATAGAAGAATTATTAAAAATATTTTAAGTTTCATTATTTTTCCCCCATTCTATTTATATCTAAATCATCTAAATATGTAGGTCTTTTTTTCATTTTATTTCGTGGTATAGTTATTATATTTTCCATTAAAAATTTTGGATATAAAGGAGAAATTGGAGTTAAATATGGAACATCTAATGTTTCAATACTACACAATTTAATTATGAATATTATACCAGCTACTATGAAACCTATTAATCCCATTAAAGTTGAAAGTATTATAAAAAGTAGTCTCCACCATCTAAAAGCATTAACAATATCCATATCAGTGAATAGTAAACTAGTAACTGATGTAATAGCTACAACAATTACAACAATTGGTGATACAATTCCAGCATTAACAGCCGCATCTCCTAAAACCAAGGCTCCAACTATACTAATAGATGTTCCCATTGTTTCTGGAAGTCGCATATCGCTTTCTCTTAGTATTTCAAAAGTAATCATTAATATTATAACAGAAAAAGATGTGGGAAATGGAACACTACTGCGTTGGATTGCTAGGGATATAAGTAATGTGTTTGGGATAATTTCTTGATTAAAAGTTGTTAGTGCTATATAAAGTCCTGGTGCCATAATTGTTACAATCATGGCTAAAAATCTAAGTACTCTAGTCATTGATACATTAATTGCTTTTTGATAATTGTCTTCAGCCGCATGAATAAAATTAGCAAGTATACCAGGCATTATTAAGACAAAAGGAGTATTTTCTACAACAACAATAACTTTGCCTTCTAATAAAGATGCACATACAGTATCTGGTCTTTCAGTACTTATAATGGTTGGAAAACTAGAACGTTCATCATTTGTTAGAAAATCTCTAATGTATCCACTATCTAAAACACCATCTATATCTATTTTATTTATTTTATCAATTACTCTTTTTACTTTATTTGGATCAGCAATATCTTTTATGTATCCAATACTAACTTTAGTTTTAGTTCTCTTACCAACTTCTATTTCTTTAAACCATAAATTAGGATCTTTTATTCTTTTCCTAATAAGACCTATATTTTTATTATAGTTTTCAGTCATAGAATCTTTTGGACCTCTAATAGTAACTTCTGTAGATGGTTCAGTAACACCTCTATCTAATGTTTCTCTTGTTTCTAATACAATTGCTTTATTAAAACCATTTACTACAACAATTGTAAAACCACTTGCTAAATAGTAGAACATATCATCATAATTATCAATAGTTTTCATTTTACTATTAGCAATACTATTTTTAAGTTCATTATATAAGTTAGTAAAGAAATTATCTAAAAAACTAAATTTTTTAAGTCTGGTAATACTTCTGACTAAGAAATCACTAATCTTATCATCGGATGATACACTTTCTAAATAAATGTAACCAACTTTTTTAAAACCTATTTTAATTTCTCTGGTAGTTATATCAGGACTATTACCATTTATTTCATTAATTTTAGAAAAAATTTTATTTATATTTTTATCAAGTTTCATAGTCTCACCTATGATTATGATAACCAATATTTAGTATTTAATTCATAATTAAAAAAAGTTATTAGTATTTTTAACTAATAACTTATTTAGTTTTTTGATTATCTGAATTACAAATATTAGATTTGCTTACATTTTTATCGATTGCATATTGTGGATCAATAGATTTTAATACATTTCTTAATAAAGTAAGATTTTCCTTTTTTTCCTCATTGTTTGTTTTTTCATTAGTGGAGTTTTCAAATTTAACATTCCATATATGATTATAAGTGTTTTTTTCTTCCATATTATCTTCCTTTCGTACATTATTCTACTATAAAATTTATATTTGTCAATTATAAAATATGTAATAAATAGTATAAATATAAAATTTTTACTATGTGATTAACCAATTATTTGTAACAAATAATATAAAAAATTTATAACAATTAAAGAAGGACTTTAGTAAAGAAAGCTAGTATATAACTAGTGAGGTGATCAACAT
>CANSFI010000025.1 GCA_947646095.1 uncultured Mycoplasmatota bacterium | reverse complement strand
GTTTATAAATTGTGATGGGATTATAGGTGCGAATGAAGATATATTAAGTTATAACTTATATGCTTATTGTAGTAATAATCCTGTTAATATGATAGATCCAGATGGTGACTTTGTTGGTGCATTACCAGCACTTGGATTGAAACTTTTAAAATTGTTTACGAAAGTAGTAGCAGTTGCTACAACATATTCACCATCAGTAGCTTTATTTACTTTAGGTGTAGTTGCTACAGTTGGAATAATGGAGTATGCTAAAAGTCAAAGTAAAGCAGTTACAAAAAGTACTACAATTTCTAAACCACAAACTCAACCAATACCAAAGAAATCTGAAGATAAGCATAATGTTTATACATTGAGTAATAAGAATAGTGGTAAAGTAGAATATGTTGGAAGAACTAAAAGTATAGAAAATGCTACATATAGACATCATAATAATCCTGCAAGAACACATTTAAGATTGGATCCAGTGGCTACTGATGTATCGTATGACACAGCACGTGGATTAGAACAAATGTTAATAATTGAGTGTAGAACAATTAATAGAAGTAACCCAACAAATAATCAAATAAATAGTGTTTCATTAAAAAATTTAAATTATTCAGTATATTGGGATGCAGCAGAAACATGGAAATCAGAAAATGAATTGCCATGTAGATAAATGATAAGCTAAAAAATGAAAGAATAGTAATATTGGTATATATAATAAATATGGGTAAGATAAATTATTATGTTAGATTTTAAAATTATAGAAAAAGATAGGAGAGATAAAAAATGGGAGCATGGGGGACAAAATTATATCAAGATGATGTAGCATGTGATGTAAAGGAAGAATATTTAAATAGATTAAGAGTAGGATATACAAATGAAGAAGCAACAAAAGAGGTAATAGAATATAATAGTGATTTTATTAATGATATAGATGATGGTCCAGTATTTTGGCTTGCACTTGCAGACACTCAATGGAAATATGGGAGATTATTACCAGAAGTAAAAGAAGAAGCAATAAAAATAATAGAGCAGCAAACAGATTTATTAAAATGGAAAGAAAATAAAAAACAATATCAAAGAAGAAAAGAAGAATTAGAAAAATTAAAAGAAAAATTGAATACTCCCCAGTCTCCAGAGAAAAAAGTAACAAAAATTAAAATGAATAGGGCTACATGGAAAATAGGAGATGTACTAGCATATCAAATAAAAGCTGAGGAATTTAAAGATACTAAATGGTATCATAAATATATATTATTTAGAGTAATAGGGATTACTAAAACAAATATAGGAAGTTTACCAGAGAATAAATATTATGATGAACAAAATGTTGTAGCCATTTACAATTGGTATGGTGATGGATTCCCTAATATTGATATAATTAAAGATTTAGATTTTTTAATAATTGAAAAAATCTATTATAAATTTGATCCTAATACCAAGTTATCAAGTGAAATTAAAAGATTAGAAATATCGAAAGCTATATTTAGCTTTAATAGTAGGGAATTAAAAAAATTAGATATAAAGGTTTTAATGCATGATGAAAAATATATCCAACCTGAGGAAAATAATCTTTATATATCTTGGTATAATGTAAATAATATCGATTGGCTTGTATATGACTTTGAAAGAGCAGTTAACAAAAAGGATAATTAATAATGGTATATAGTGTTTAGATGGTTTATATTTTGTAAAAGATAATTGTTATTGGTTATTATATATAGGACATGAAAAGATGGGAGATATATTTTGCGAAAGTGAAGAAGAATATAATTATTTAAAATCAATAGGGGTAGAGTTTTGGAAAGATCATTATATAGAAGAAGAAAAATATAAAATAGATTTTTAATATTAAAATTAAATAATATTAACGAAAATAATTAAGAAAACCTTAATTATTTTTTAAATATAGTTATAATGTCTATATCAAAATTTAATAATTGAATATTATAATGTAGGAGCAATAAATATTATAAATTTAAGAGGTGGTTATGGAAGGTGAAAAATTAGCACGTATAGATGAAAGCATTAAACAAATTACTAAAACATTAGATTCACATGATAAAAAACTAGAACAGCTAGAAAAAACTTATGGAGTTATGATGAATCTAAATTATCGAATGGCAAATGTTGAAAATGCTATTAAAAGTATTGATAATAAACTAGATCAAAATAGTGTAAAAAAAGGTAAAAAATGGGATAAATTAATAGATTACATATTTTATGCATTAGTATCCTTTGTTTTATTAAAACTAGGTCTTAAGGGGTGATTAAGTATGTTAAAATTTGATTTAATAAAGAATATTTTAATTATAGCGATGGCTAGTGGAATTATTACAACGGCTTTTGTTCAAAAAGTAAAAGAAACCATAAAATTTAAAAAAAGTAATCGTTTAGTCATCATATCATTTATAGTATCAATGATACTTGGAACATTGTTTTCATTGTCATTTAGTGATACTAATTTAATAAACTCTTTATGGGTAGGATTATTTTCGTTTATAGGTGCAGATGCTATATATAAATTATTTGAAGAAAAAATATTTCAACCATTTGGTGAAATATATAAAGAAGATATGGTTGAAATACCTAAAGATAATATCATCAGGTGAACTATGGCAGTTAAATGTAGAGTATTAAAAGGTGGATATTGCGAAATCACTCAATACTATGGCGGAAGTAATAACCATTTAGGTATTGATATAGTAGGTAAAAATTATACTATAGATACTGTTTTAGCACATACTGAAGGAACCGTCATTTACACTCAAACTGGACAATCAAATAATCAAGGGTCTACTGGAAATGCAAGTTATGGTAATTTTGTAAAAATAAACCATGGTAGTGGTTGGTTCACTCTTTATGCCCATTTAGATAGAGTAAATGTTAAAGTAGGAGATAAAGTAACTAAAGGTCAAGTAATTGGTTATATGGGTAATACTGGAAATAGTTATGGTGCTCACTTACACTTTGAAGTATACAAAAACAATGCCAGAACTAATCCTTTGAATTATTTAGATGCTGATTTATTAAGTAGTACTTTAAAACCTGTCACAAGAGATGAAAACAAAGATCAATTAAAAGTAAATGTTAATGATTTAAGAATAAGAACAGGCCCATCTACAACATCTTCTATTATAGAGTTAGCCACAGAAAATAGTATTTATAATTATTACGAAACTAAATCATCAGAAGGTTATACTTGGTATAGAATTGATGATAATAAATGGCTTGCAAACAAAGATAATTGGTGTACTATTTATCCAAAAACACAACCTATCGATAATGAAGAAAAATTAAAAGAAGAAATAAAAAATCTCCAATCTAAAATAAAACAATTAGAAGAGGAAAATGAACAATTAAAAAATAATAATATTTCAGATTACAAAATATTTGTAGCTCCTGAATCTAGTTTATATTATATGGAACTAGAAGAAAATCAGCAGTTATTTTATAAAAAAAACTGACATGAAACTGTTAACTAATTTAAGTTAGCAGTTTTTTGATACAATTTAATGGATATATTATAAAATAAATTAAATCTATGAAAAATTACTAAAAAAATTTATTAAATTTAATAAAAGTTGGTATTAAAAATGAATAAAACATTTTACAATGATTTAAATTTAAAAAAACAATAAAAAAATAGCTTAAGCAGCTATTAAGTTTTGTTTTTTCATTGTTCTTAATTCTCTTGCAGTAACGATAACTTTAGTACCATCAACTAAAGTAACTTTTTGATAATTAGGTTTTTGAGCATGTCTTGTAGCATTACAAGCGTGACTTCTTCTATTTCCAAATAATGGAGTTTTATTTGTTATTTTTTTAGCCATTTCCATTACCTCCTTTAATAATAATATATTTCCTTGCCTAATAACTTTATCACATAATTTAAAATAAGTCAATTTTTTCTTTGAAAAAAACCTAATTTATAGTAAAATTATATTATGGAGGCGAAACTATGTACACACCACTTTATATAAAAACTAATAATTCTTTACTTACTAGTATGATAAAAATAGATGAGTTAATTAGTTTCGCTAAAAAAAATAATATAAAATCTTTAACGATAACTGATAATAATATGTATGGGGTTATGGAATTTTATAAAGCTTGTAAGGATTCTAATATAAAACCTATAATAGGCTTGGAAATAGAATTGGATACAAAAATAGTTTTATATGCTAAGGATAATATTGGATACAAAAATTTAATAAAACTATCAACATTACAATCAGAAAAAAAACTAAATTTTGATGATTTAAATAAGTATAATAATGGTTTAATATGTATCGTTCCTTACGAAAGTTTAAATTTATATAATGATTTAAATAAAATATATATAGATATTTTTAAAGGATATTCTAGAGTTTCAGAAAGAAAACAATTAAGTGGCAATAATTTAGTTTATATTAAACCAATTTATTATTTAGAACCTTATGAAGAAGAATATATTAAATATTTATTAGCAATCAAATGTGGAGTTACCATAGATAATGTAGTTTTAAATGAAAATAACAACTTTCTAGTTTTAGAAAATATAGTTAATAGGTATTTTAAAGAAGATATGATAAATAATAAAAAAATAACAGATATGTGTAATATAGAAATAAAATACCAAGCGGATTTACTTCCAATTTACGATACACCAAATGGAATAGATAGTTTTTTATATTTAAAACAATTATGTAAAGAGGGTCTTAGGAGGATATTTGGAGATTTAGTTCCAAGATTATATATAGATAGATTAAAGTACGAATTAGAAGTTATAAATAAAATGGGTTTTTGTAATTATTTTTTGGTAGTGGCAGATTTTGTTAAATATGCTAAAGATAATGGAATATTAGTAGGGCCTGGAAGAGGTAGTGCTGCTGGTTCTTTAGTTTCTTACCTTTTAAATATAACAACTATAGATTCGATTAAATATAACTTAATATTTGAAAGATTTTTAAATCCAGAACGTGTTACAATGCCAGATATTGATATTGATTTTGAAGATATTAGTCGTGATAAAGTAATTCAGTATTGTATTAATAAATATGGAATAAAAAAGGTAGTTCCGATTATTGCATTTGGAACACTAGGTAGTAAACAAGCTATTCGTGATGTTGGAAGATGCATGGATATTGACTTGAAAATAGTAGATAGTATTTGTAAATTAATAGACTCTCGCTTGACATTAACTGAAAACTATAATAATCCCAAATTAAAGCAATTAATAAATCAAAATGAAGAATTACAAAAAATGTATGATATCGCTTTAAAATTTGAAGGGTTAAAAAGACATACTACTATACATGCAGCTGGTATAGTTATGTCAAATCGTGATATTGATGAAATAATACCATTAGATAAAAATCATGATAATTTTTATACAACTGCTTATTCTATGAATTATTTAGAAGAATTAGGTCTTCTAAAAATGGATTTTTTAGCAATTAGAAATCTTACAATTATAAATAATATTATTAAAGAGATAGGTGGAAATCTTACTTTTGATAATATTCCTGAAAATGATAGAAAGGCTCTAAATATATTTACTAATGTTAATACTTTAGGAATATTTCAATTTGAATCAGCAGGAATGATGAACTTTTTATCAAAATTTAGACCAACTACTTTTGAAGATATATTTGCCGCCCTAGGACTTTTTAGACCAGGGCCTATGCAAAATATTGACTCATATATTAAAAGAAAGAATGGAAAAGAAAAAATTGATTATATTGATCCATCTTTAGAGCGTATTTTAAAACCTACTTATGGAATTATTGTATATCAAGAACAAATTATGCAAATAGCAAGTACAATGGCTTCTTATACATTAGGTGAAGCTGATATTTTAAGAAGAGCTATGAGTAAAAAAAAGGCTGATGTTTTAATTAAAGAAAAAGAAAAATTTATAAGTCGTAGTATTAAAAATGGCTATAGTGAAGAAGTGTCAAGTAAAGTATATGAATTGATTTTAAAATTTGCTTCATATGGTTTTAATCGTTCACATTCAGTAGCATATGCATTTGTAGCTTATAAAATGGCGTATTTAAAAGCACATTATCCTAGTATTTTTATGAAAAATTTGCTTTCTAATTTTCTTAATAACGAAAGCAAAACAAGAGAATATATATATGAATGTAAATTAAATGGAATTAATATTTTAAAACCAGATATTAATTATAGTGGATATTCTTATAATATAGAAGATAATAGTATTAGGTATCCTTTAACAGGAATAAAAGGTGTTGGAGAATCACTTGTAAAACAGTTAATTGAAGAAAGAAATAAAGGTAATTTTAAAGATATATATGATTTCTTTGCTAGAACATATAAATTAATTAATAAAAAAATATTGGAAAATTTAGTATATGCTGGTTGTTTTGATTCTTTAAATATTAATAAAAAAACAATAATAGAAAATATGGATGTTTTACTTAATTATTCTGAACTTGCATCTTTTTTAGATAGTGAATATGCTTTAAAACCTGAAATAATAAATTATTCTGAATTTACTAAAAAAGAATTAATGCAACTAGAATTACAAATATTTGGTTTTTATTTAAGTAATCATCCTGTAACAGAATATAAATTAAAATATTCCAATATTATTCCATTAGATCAGTTAGATAAAAATTTTGATAAAGTAGTAAATACTATTGTATTAGTTGATAAAACAAGAGAGGTTATGACAAAGAATAACAATAAAATGTTATTTATAAATGGTAGTGATGAAATAAATACAATTGATCTGGTACTATTTCCTAATATATATGAAAAATATAATAATATAGAAAAAGGGATGACAATATTAATTAATGGTAAAGTAGAAAAAAGATTTGACAAATATCAAATAGTTGTAAATAATATAAAAATATTAGAAAATTAATTACTTTTTTAATGAGTTTGTACTAAAATCACTAAACAAAATATATAGTATCCTATTAAAAAGTTAACATAAAATAATTAAATATTTTTAATAAAATATAAAATAAGATAAAAAGAAAGTACTGTATTAATATAAAAAGTTAGATAAATTAATATTTCTTTTGTTATTAAATATTATTAATATAACTCGAGATAATATAAATTATTAGTACTTGCTTATAATTTTAGAATATATTATAATAAATATATGAAAGGATGAATTTATGAAAGATATATTAACTGAAACAGAAGTTAAAATGGAGACATCTATCCAAAATATGGAAAAAAGATTTTTGAATATTAGAGCAGGTAGAGCTAATCCATCTATGTTAGATGGTGTTATGGTAACTTATTATGGGACACCTACACCTTTAAAACAACTTGCTACAATATCAATTCCTGAAGCCCGTCAATTAGCTATTAAACCATTCGATAGAAGTATTATTGGAGATATTGAAAAAGCTATTTTTGAAGCTAATATAGGAATAACACCAAACAATAATGGAGAAATGATTATATTAAATATTCCTGCTTTAACTGAAGATACTAGAAAAGAATATGTAAAACAAGCTAAAACAATTGCTGAAGAATGTAAAATAGCCTTAAGAAATATTCGTCAAGATAGTAATAATGATATTAAAAAATTAGAAATACCAGAAGATGATATAAAAGATGGTATAGAAGAAGTTCAAGAATTAATAAACAGATACAATAAAACAGTTGATGAAAAATTAAAAGTAAAAGAACAAGAATTAATGACAGTATAGAGAGTTATTTCTCTATATTTTGGTATAGTATGAAAAAAATAAAACTATGGATATTTTTAGTATTAATATCTTTAATACTAGGACTTACTTATATATTTGGAATTGACTTTTATATTAAAAGTAGTACTGAAAGGCAAATCATAAATAATTATGAAGTAAAAGATGTTGACGCAATTGTAGTATTAGGAGCTAGTATAAAAAAAGATGGTACTTTGAGTTTAATGCTTAAAGAAAGACTTGAAACATCAATAGAAGCATATAATAATGGTGTTTCTTCTAAAATTATAATGAGTGGAGATCATACTAGAAAAAATTATGATGAAGTAACAGCAATGAAAAAGTTTGCTATAGAAAACAATATAGATTCTAGTATTATATATCTAGATCATGCAGGTATTTCAACATATGATAGTATTTATAGAATGAAGCATATATTTAAACTAAAAAAGATAGTGATAATAACAGAGAAATATCATTTATATAGAGCTTTATATATTGCTAATAAACTAGGTATAGAAGCATATGGAATAGATGCTACTAAAAAAATATATAGTGGACAATCATATCGAGATTTTAGAGAAATACTTGCTCGTAATAAAGACTTTATTAAAACTATTATAAAACCTAAATCTAAATATTTAGGTGATACTATTGATATGAATGCTAGTGGAGATTTTACAAATTAAAAAAAAGAGACTGAGTGGAAATGAATAATTTCATTCAGTTCTTTTTTTGTTTTTAAGTTTATCAAATAATATAATTAATATGCAACCTACTATAAACATTAAAATAGAAGTTAAAGTATTTATTAGATTATAACCACTAGTGGGTAAAATTATAATAGAACTCATAATGATTAAGCCAATAATAAAACTCATAGTATTTTGTTTAAAGTTTTTAAGTAAATAATTAGTTATTTTAGCACTCATAATAATTCCTAATCCTACTCCCATAGCGATAAATACTAGAGGAATTAATATATTCAAATTAAAAGAAGTGACATTAGCAATATATCCCTTAAATAAGTGATATTTACCAATAACTAGAAGAACCATAGATCCTGATATTCCAGGAAAAATCATAGTTGCTCCTGATATAGCTCCAATTAGAACTAAAGTCAATAAATAAAATAATGTTAAATCAGTGTTAAGTAATGTGTCTATCTCTACAATATTATCACTTTCACCAGGATTTAAATAGGCAATAGTTCCTATTAATAAAATACCTAAAACAAAATAAATAGGATTTATTTTACCTTCCATTTCTTTTTTTTTTAACATTGGAATACTTGCTAAAATAAGACCAGTAAATAAATATAATGTTTGCATTTCAAATTTAACAAATAAGAATTCTAAAATTTTGGCAAATCCAACTAAACCTATTATTAAACCAACACCTATTTGACATAAGAATAAAAAACTGTTTATTCTTTCTTTAAGACTAATTTTAAGTTTAAATAAATTAGAAATTGATTCCATAACTTTATCAAATAAGCCTAAAATAACAATAACAGTACCACCAGATACTCCTGGTATAATATTAGCAATACCTATTAAAATACCACCTATAAAATTTTTTATCATATAATCACCTTTTACATTATAGCACATTTATAGTGTAAAATAAATTATATATAAATTTAGTATTATTTTAAACTATTAATTGATATGATACAATTATAGGGGTAATATGGGACTATTTAGTAAATTATTAAGAAATAATAATATAGAATCTGTTGAATCAAAGATTGATGAAAATTTAAATCCAAAAATAGAAATATCAAATTCAGGTGAGAAACTCTTAAAAATAACAAATGATGGATTATTAGATACTTTTTCATTAGAATCTTTAAAAATAATCTACATATTTTAATAAAACAAGTAGCTTTAGAAGATTCTAATCTTATTAATACTAATGAAATATATTTAACAATTCTTTAAATATTGATAATTTTTTTGTAAATAAAGAAGAAAAAGTTGAAAGAAAATTTCTAAAATAAAAATTAATATATATATAAATCATTTACTTTAAATAAGGTAAATGCTATAATATTTATAGAGGTGAATTATGAAATTACTTAAGAAAAATGATAAAGAAGTTGATATAAAAAAACTTAATGATGTAATAGGATTATCTAGAAAAATTTTAAATATTGCCTACATATTATTTATAGTTTTATCAGTTTATATTGTTATTAAAGTAAATAATGAATTACATATAACTAGATTTTTGTTAACAGTCTTGAAAATAGTTTCACCATTGTTTATAGGTGTCATAGTTGCTTGGTTATTCAATCCTTTTGTTACATATTTACAAAAAAAAGGAATTAGAAGAGGATTGGGGGCCACTATCGCATATCTTTTGCTTATTGGTGTTTTAGGAATAGTTGTATGGTCAATAATTCCAACTTTATCTGATCAAATTAATGATTTTGCAAATATGATTCCTCAAATATTTGATACTATTAAAGAGTGGATTGACACTATTTTTGATGGATTAGATAATATAAATAATTTTGATGCATTAGGAGTAAAGGCAGATTTATTTAAGTCATTAGAAAATTTTGGAACTAATTTAACAAGTTCTCTACCAACTATGGTAGTAAATATTATAAGTTCTTTATTTTCTGGACTTGGAACAATATTAATTGGACTTATAATAGGTTTTTATTTACTATTGAGTATTGATAGGACAGAAAACTTAATTGGTATGTTACCTAAAAAGATTCAAGAAACTACGACAGATTTATTAAATGAAATAGATGAATCACTTAGAAGTTTTGTTCAAGGAGCTTTTCTTGATTCAACATTTGTATTTATTATAACTGCTATTGGTTTTTCATTAGTAGGTTTGAGAGCACCGCTTTTCTTTGGACTTTTCTGTGGTATAACTAATGTTATTCCATATGCAGGACCTTATATCGGTGGAGCACCTGCTGTAATTGTAGGATTTTCACAAGGAATACCAACTGGTTTATTAACTTTATTAGTAGTAGTTGTAATCCAATTTTTAGAAGGAAATTTCTTACAACCACTTATAATGAGTAAAACAACTAAATTACATCCAGTTACTATTATGTTGGGATTACTCGTATTTGGATATTTCTGGGGTATAATTGGTATGGTTATATCAACACCAATTATTGCATCAGTAAAAGCAATTATTATATTCTTAGATGAAAAATATGATATCTTAACATTTAATAATTAACTTAATCCTAAAAAATGAAAAACTATCAAAATCCCATTAAATAATAAATTATTAGGATAAAACCACAGTTTTTCTAATTATTTAAACGCTGTGGTTTTATTTTTGGAGGGAATATGGAATTTAATAAAAAAAGTATTAAAATTTATATTTTATCAGGTAAAGCAAAAAGTGGTAAAAATGAGGTAAGTAAAATAATAACAAATTATTATAAAAATAAAAAATGTATAACATTATCTTATTCATATTATTTAAAAGATTATATTAAAAGGATAACAGGTTGGAATGGTGAAGAAACTAATAAACCTAGAGAACTTTTACAACAAATGGGAATCAGTCTAATTAAATACAAAATAGATGATAAATTATTAATTAATAGATTACTACAAGATATAGAAGTGTTTTCCTATTTTTATGATATTATTATTATAACAGATGCTAGATTAAAAGAAGAAATAGAGATACCTAAAAATAAATTTAATAATATAATAACAATTAGAATTAACAGAAATAATACTGATAACAATTTAACACAAGAACAAAAAAATCATATTACAGAAATAGATTTAGATAATTATAATGATTTTGATTACATTATTGATAACAATGATTATAAAACTTTAGAAACAGAAATTATAAATATATTAAAGGAGAATCGTTATGAGTAAAATAGTTGCAATAGATGGACCAGCTGGAAGTGGAAAAGGGACAATTGCATCCATTATTTCAAAAAAATGTAATTTAGTTAATATTGATACAGGAGCTACTTACAGATGTGTTGCTTTAGCCACAATAAAAAATAATTTAACTTTAAAAGATGTTGATAAAATAATAGAATTATCTAGTAAAATAAAAATAGAATTTACTAATGATAATAAAGTATATTTAGATGATAATGATGTAACAGAAGAAATTAGAAGTAAAGAGGTAACCAAAATAGTTTCACCTATATCTAGTATTGTAGAAGTAAGAAAAAATATGGTTAAATTACAAAGAAAAATGGCAGAGAATAATAATGTAGTTATGGAAGGTAGGGATATTACAACAGTAGTATTTCCAAATGCTAATTATAAATTTTATTTAGATGCTGATATTGATACAAGAGCAGATAGAAGATTTAAACAATACATAGAAAAAGGTATTAATATGTCTTTAGAAGAAATAAAACAAAATATTGAAGCTAGAGATTATAATGATATGCATAAAGAAATGGGTTCTCTTACTAGATGCAATGACCAAATATATATAGATTCAACTAATATGACAATAGATGAAGTTGCAAATACTATGATTAATATTATAAATGGAGGTAATTAAAATGAATTTAAAAGATTTATATATAGATTTTTTTATAAGTAAAGGGCATAAACAGATACCAAGTGCTCCAGTAGTACCTGAAAATGATCCTTCTGTTTTATTTAATACAGCTGGAATGCAACCTTTAATTCCATATTTAATGGGGGAGAATCATCCATACGGAACGAGATTATGTGATTATCAAAAATGTATTAGAACAAATGACTTAGATGAAGTAGGAGATACTACTCATCATACATTTTTCGAAATGTTAGGTAATTGGAGTTTAGGAGATTATTTTAAAGAAGAAAGTATCGAATGGAGTTTTGAATTCTTAACTAAGCATTTAAATATTCCTATTGATAAATTAGCAGTAACTGTATTTGCTGGTAATGAAGATATTCCATTTGATGAAGTGAGTTATAACAAATGGTTGGAACTTGGAATAAATAAAAAAAGAATTGCTAAAACAGTAGAAGATAACTTTTGGATAGCTGGAACTACAGGACCTTGTGGAGGTGATACAGAAATATTCTATTTCCGTAGTGATGATGAAATACCAGAAACATTTGATCCAGAAGATAATAGATGGGTAGAAATCTGGAATAATGTTTTTATGCAATATAATAAAAATAGTGATGGAACTATTTGTGAATTACCTAAAAAAAATGTTGATACAGGAATGGGAGTTGAAAGAACTACAGCTATTTTAGAAGGTGTAAATGACAACTATGAGTCAAGTGTATGGAAAGATATAATCAATTTAATATCTAATATATCAGGTATTAAATATGAAGATAATAAAAAAAGTATGCGCATTATAGCAGATCATATTAGAACTGCTGTATTTATATCAGCTGATCCATCTAGTATAAAGCCATCTAATACCGATCAAGGATATATTTTAAGAAGATTAATTAGAAGAGCAATAAGACATGCTAAAAAATTAAATATTGATACTTCTAGTGATTGGGAGCAACAAATAGCTCAAATTATCTTGAATAAATATTCTAAATATTATAATGAACTTATAACTAACAAAGATATTGTATTAGAAGTACTTAAGAATGAAAAAATTAAATTCAATCGTACTTTAGAAAAGGGTTTAAAAGAATTTGAAAAAATAACTAAAAATATTACTGATAATAAATTAAACAAAGATTTAGCTTTTAAACTTTATGATACTTATGGTTTTCCAATTGAACTTACAGTAGAACTAGCTAATGAATTAAATATACAAGTAGACATAGAAGGGTTTAAAGAAAAATTTAAAGCTCATCAAGAATTATCTAGAATAGGAGCAGAACAAAAATTTAAAGGAGGATTAGCAGGTAATAGTGAGATAGAAACAAAATATCATACAGCAACACATTTATTAAATGCCGCCTTAAAAGTAGTTGTTAATAAGGATGTACATCAAAAAGGAAGTAATATTACACCAGATAGAATGCGTTTTGATTTTTCTTGTGATCATAAATTAACTGATGAAGAAAAGAGTAAAGTAGAAAATTTAGTAAATACCTGGATTAAAGCAGAGTTACCTGTAACAAAAGAGCAAATGAAAAAGGAAGATGCTATAAAATCAGGTGCTGAATGTATGTTTATAGAAAAATACCCTGATATTGTAACTGTTTATAGAATAGGTGATGTATCAAAAGAATTATGTGGGGGACCGCATGTATCAAATACTAAAGAATTAGGTTATTTTCAAATCAAAAAAGAAGAAGCTAGTAGTGCAGGAGTTAGAAGAATTAAAGCAATATTAAATTCTGATAATTAACAGTTAAAATTTATATTATAATTTTAATCTTAAAATAAAATTAGATATAATAAAAAAATAAGATATAGATTTATACTAATACCGTGTATTTAAGAACAAAATATTGAAATTTAATAGATAATTGTTAAAATATAATTTAAAGAAAAATTTATTGTATCATTTTCATAGAAATATAAGTAAATTGGAGGAATATGAGTGAATAATAATACATTGAAAAATAAAGAAAAAAAGTTTAATCTCCAAACATTGGGATTTACACTCATAGAACTGTTAGGAGTAATATTACTAATAGGACTAGTAGCAACAGTAACAGTACCAGTAGTAAAAAATATAATCAAAGAATCAAAAGAAAAAGTATTAGAAGAACAAAAAACTAAAATAGTAGAATCAGCAAAAAGTTGGGGCATAAAAAATAATGATAAATTACCGGATAGTGGATATATCATAGTAAAATTAGAAACACTAAAAAAAGAGGGATTATTAGAAAATAAAAAAATAATAAATCCAGTAACTAAAAAAGAAATGAATGCTTGTGTAAAAATAATAAATAACGAAGATTATAATCAATATGAATATGAGTATTTAGATGATTGCGAATGATTAAATATAAAAACATCAAATGATACTTGTATATAAGAAGGAATATGTAATAATGGAACTTTAGTAAATGTAAAAGTAATGATAAAGAAAACTATGATTTCTATGTTATTAAAGATGATGGCGAAGAATTAACACTTATAATGAATAAAAATATAGGTGGAACAGTTTCTTGGATAAATAATGAAGATTATGTTAAAGCTGGTGGAATTGCTTGGAATGAAAGCTATGGAGCAAATGATAAAGGCCCATTAACAGCACTAAAATACTTAGAAACTTTAACTAAAGGTTGGACTGATAATTGGACTAATATAAAATCATATGACTATATATTAGAAAATGACAATAAGGTGGTAATTTTACTTATTTATCAATTAAAAGAACAAATATTAAAGCCTAAATGTTAACTTGTGGTGAATCAAAAGAACTTGGATGTAAGGTTGATATGGAAAATATTTGCCCTTTATATTTATATGGAAATTTAAGTGAAGCAAATACAGAAGAATAACCACAAGCATATTTGATGTCAACTTCTTATTCTAATAGTTTATATTTTGTATTTGGTATGACATATTGTGGATATATTATTGTTGATCGTGTTGCTTATCAAGAATATCGTGGTATTCGTCCTGTTATAAAGGTATCCAAAATAAAACAAATATATTAATTTCTAGATTTTCTAGGAATTTTTATTTACAATTTTATTACAAATTCGATATAAATTAAAAATTAATTGAAAAAATAAGTAATCCATGATAAAATATAAATGTATTCATAAAGTAGGTGAAATTATGGATGAAACAAAAATATATAATACAGAAGAATTTAAAAATGCATTGATTACTGATGTTATTAAAGAAGTAGCATCTATCTTAGCAGAAAAAGGATATAATCCAATTAATCAAATAGTTGGATATCTAATGAGTGGAGATCCAGGATATATTTCAAGTTATAAAGATGCTAGAAAAAAAATATCTAAATTAAATAGAACTGAAGTTTTAAATGTATTAGTAAGTGAATTTATAGATTAATGCGTTATATAGGTTTAGATTTAGGTACAAAAACTTTAGGTATTTCTATTAGTGATGAAACTAAAACAATAGCTTCACCATTTACAACATTAAGATTTTCTGAAAATAATAATGATGAAATTTTAGAAGAATTAAAAAAAATTATTGAAGAATTTAAAGTAGAAAAGATTGTATTAGGTTTACCTAAAAATATGAATAACACAATCGGTGATCGTGCTTTAGCAACCATAGAATTCCAAAAAAAAATAAGTGATTTTCTAAATATAGAAGTAGAATTGCAAGATGAAAGACTATCTACAGTATCAGCTCATAACTATTTACTAGAAGCTGATTTGTCAAGAAAAAAACGTAAAAAAGTTGTCGATAAAATGGCAGCTAATATAATACTGCAAACATATTTAGATAAAGAGAAAGGAATGAAAAAATGAACGAAGAAATGACATTTAAAATATTAGATGAAAATGGTAAAGAAAAAGAATGTGAAGTTTTATTTACATTTGAATCTGATGAAACACATAAAAATTATATAGTATATACAGATAATACTAGTGATGAATCAGGAAACACTAAAGTTTTTGCTTCAGTATTTAATCCAGATGACCCTAATTCTAAATTATTACCAATTGAAACAGAAAAAGAATGGTCTATCATTAAAACAATTTTATCAGAAATTCAAAACGAAGTTAGAGAAAATATTAGTGAAGAAGATAGCGAGCAATAGCTCGTTTTTGACTAATGAATAAAATAGTTAAAATTATAATATTTCTTGTTTTGCTTTTTGTTTTAATGATTGTTTGTTGTTTAATTTGGTATTCTAATAGTTTAAAAGGAATTAAAGAATCTCAAAAAATAGAAATTGTAGTTGATGAAAAATCTACATTTTCCAATTTAGGAAGAACATTAGAAGAAAAAAAATTAATTAAATCTGAACTTGCATATAAAATATATATCAAACTATCTAAGCCAACTAATCTAAAAGCTGGTACTTATGAATTGAGTCCTAATATGGGAGTTCAAAAAATTGTAAAGGTTTTGTCACAAGGTAATAGCTATAATCCTAATATAGTTAAAGTAACATTTAGAGAAGGATTAAATATGCGAGGAATAGCTGATATTATATCTAAAAATACAGATAATAGTTATGAATCAGTATTAAATCTATTAAAAGATGATAACTATTTAAATGAAATTATTAATAATTATTGGTTTGTCACTGATGAAGTAAAAAATAAAAATATTTATTATTCTTTAGAAGGTTATCTATTTCCAGATACTTATCAAATAGATAAAACTAAATCAGTAAAAGATATTTTTAAAGTAATGTTAGATCGTATGGAAAAAGAATTAAATCAATATAAAAATGATATAGAAAAAAGTAATTACAATATTCATGAACTTTTAACCCTTGCTTCTATTATAGAACTAGAAGCAGGAACTAGTCATGAAAGAAGTAGTGTAGCTGGTGTATTTTATAATCGTTTAAAAGATAATTGGACTTTAGGTAGTGATGTAACAACCTATTATGCAACTAAAAAAACATTCAAAGAAGATTTAACTTATGAAGAATTACATGACTGTAATTACTATAATACACGTGGTTCTTGTTTTACAGGACTACCAGTGGGGCCTATATCTAATCCTGGTAGTGAATCTATCAAAGGAGTAATGCAACCTACCAACAATAACTATTATTATTTTGTAGCTGATAAAAATGGTAAAACATATTTTAATACTAATAGTGCAGGTCATAATGCTACTATAGCAGAACTAAAAAGAAATAATCTATGGTATGTTTACGAAGATTAGAAGAGTATGCTAAAGAAAATAACATTCCAATTATGGAATCAGATGGAATAGAATACCTTACTAATTACATAAAAAAACATAATATTAAAAATATTTTAGAAATTGGTTCAGCTATCGGTTATTCAGCTATTAAAATGTGTTTAGTAAATAATGATATAAAAGTTACAACCATTGAAAGAGATGAAAAAAGATATTTACAAGCAATTAAAAATATAGAAGATTTTGATTTAAAAAATAGAATAAATATAATTCATGATGACGCTTTTAATATAGAATTAAAAGATACTTTTGATTTAATATTTATAGATGCTGCTAAAAGTCAATATATAAAATTCTTCGAAAAATTTAAAAATAACTTAAATAATAATGGAGTTATAATATCAGATAATTTAGATTTTCATGGGCTCGTAAATGGTGATTATGAAAATCTTAGTCGCAATGTAAAAGGAATTGTTAGAAAATTAAAAAATTATATTGAATATTTAAAAGAAAATAAAGAGTTTTCCACAGAATTTATAAGTATTGGTGATGGAATAGCAGTAACTAAAAGAAAATAAGTTTCTTGAAAAAAATATAAACTTATGATATATTACATCTGAAATAAAATCAGGTGTTTTCTTTTTTAGAATCTAATGTATTAAAAGACAGTACAAGGAAGTGAAGTTTATGAAAATAATGATAATACCAAGTAGTTTAGATATGATAAAAAAACTGATAAATAAATTTGATGCTATTATGATAGGTATAGAAAATATGAGTGTTAATATGCCTAATTTTTATAGTTATGAAGATTTCTTAGACATATATAAATATTTAAAAGAAAATAAAAAAGAAATATTTATTGTTTTAAATAAAAACATGCATAATAAAGATTTAGATAATTTAAAAAATATAATGTTTAAATTAGATAAGTTAGATATTACAGGTATAATTTATTATGATATAGCACTCGTAAATATAAAATTAGAAAATAATTTAAAAACACCATTAGTGTGGGGACAAGAACATTTAACCACTAACTATATGACAAGCAATTACTGGAATTCATTTGGTTCAGATTATACTTTAGTATCTAATGAAATTACCTTTCATGAAATAATTGAAATGAAAAATAATAGTTTATCTAAATTAATAGTAACTGTATTTGGTTATCTTCCTATGTTTGTATCTGAAAGGCATCTTATTAAAAATTATTTAAAAACATTTAACTTAAATGATAATTCTAAAATTAATTATATAGAAAACAAAGATAATGTATATCCTATTGTTGATAATAATAATGGAACAATCGCTTATTCATCACACATTTTAAATGGAATAGATTATATTTTAGAAATGCGTGAACATGATATTGATTATGTTTTATTAAATTCCTTTTTAGTTGATGCTTATAAATTTGAAGAAGTACTTGATATGTTTAATAATGTAAATGATAAAAATAGACAAAAATTTAAAGAAAAAATAGATAAAATGTTTAATACTGATAGTGGATTTTTAAATAAAGAAACAATTTATAAGGTGAAGAAAAATGATTGATGGAATAAAAAAAGAAAAAAAGAATATAATAAAAAAACCAGAGTTACTTGCTCCAGCTGGTGATTTTGAAAGACTTAAAATAGCTTTACATTATGGGGCAGATGCTGTATATATTGGTGGTTCTTTATTTGGATTACGTGCTAATGCAATTAATTTTAGTTTAGAAGAAATTGAGAAAAGTGTAAAATATGCGCATAGTTTAAATAAAAAAGTTTACGTTACTGTTAATATTGTTTTACATAATAAAGAATTAAAAGCAATAGAAAGTTATTTAAAAAAACTTGATAAAATTGGTGTTGATGCTATAATCATTAGCGATCCAGCTATAATAAAAATAGCTAAAAAACACACTTCTTTAGAACTACATCTTTCAACTCAAGCTTCCACTTTAAATATCGAAGCAGCAAAATTCTTTAAAAAACAAGGCATTACTAGAATTGTTTTAGGTCGTGAAGCTAATAGAGATGAAATTAAAAATATTATAGATGAGGTAGGAATTGAAATAGAAACTTTTATTCATGGGGCTATGTGTTCATCGATAAGTGGTAGATGTGTCCTTTCCAATTTTTTTACACTTAGAGATTCTAATAGAGGTGGATGTAGTCAAATATGTAGATGGGATTTTGATTTATTAAATGAAAAAAAAGAAAAACTAGAAGGTGAAAAACCATTTACTTTTTGTACTAAAGATTTATCGCAATTAAAATATATTAAAGATATGATAAATGATGGAATAACTTCATTTAAAATAGAAGGAAGAATGCGTTCAATTTACTATATCGCAACTATTGTAGGTATTTATCGCAAAGTAATTGATAGTTACTGTAACCAAATAGAAAATTATGAATATAATTTAAGAGATGAACAAATACTAAGAAATTGTGCAAATCGTGATGCTGTAAGTCAATTTTATGATGGAACAAATGATTATACCTGTCAGTACTATAATGGTAGAACAGAGATATCTAACCAAGATTTTTTAGGAATTATATTAGAATACAATAAAATAAATAAATTAGTAAAAGTAGAACAAAGAAATTATTTTAAAGTAGGAGATGTAATTGAAATATTTGGACCAAATACTTTAGAAAAAGTAGAATTAAAAGAAATTTTTGATGAATATATGAATAATATAGATATAGTTAGGCATCCAAAACAAATAGTTTATTTCAAAATTTCTAATGAAGTATTTCAAAATGATTTAATTAGAATAAAAAAGTAAGTTGACAAAACTTTAAAAGTGTAGTATTATTTTGTAGATTTCAAAAATTAATTAATAAATAGAGGTGAAAATGTATGTCAAATACAAAAGAAATATATTTAACAAATGAAGGTTTAGAAAGTTTAAAATCAGAATTAGATGAACTTAAAAATGTTCGTCGCCCAGAAGTAATAGCTGCTTTAAAAGAAGCACGTGCTTTAGGAGATTTAAGTGAAAATGCTGAATATGATGCAGCTAAAAATGAACAAGCTATACTTGAAAATAGAATCAAAGAAATAGAAGTAATGTTAGAAAATGCTACTGTTATTACTGATATTAAAACTGATAAAGTAGGTATTGGTAATAAAGTTACTATTGAGTATGTGGAAGACAATGATACTGATGAATACTTTATAGTTGGAAGTAAAGAAGCAGATCCATTTTCTAATAAAATATCTAATGAATCACCTATTGCTAAAGCTATAATGGGATTCAAAGTTGGAGATATTGTAACTGTTGATAGTCCAAATGGTAACTATGATGTTAAAATTTTAGCAATCGCTTAGGCACTTATGGAGTGTGTATAGAAATCTGTGTAAATGATATCTATCCATGAACAGAGGTAAGTAATACTTACTTCTTTTTGTTATTTACATAATAACATACTTAATTATAATTTCGAGTGTGTATAGAAATCTGTGTAAATGATATCTATCCATGAACAGAGGTAAGTAA
>CANSFI010000024.1 GCA_947646095.1 uncultured Mycoplasmatota bacterium | reverse complement strand
ATAGAGAGTATTATTATTACTGCAAGTAATTCTATAAGTGTAAATCCTTTCTTTTTCATTTTATTGCCTCCTTCCTACTATTTTAAAGCTTCTTTACGTGATAAATTAAGTTTCCCTCTTTTATCATAACCTGTTGCTTTAACGATTATTTCATCGCCTACTTTAACCATATCACTTGGTTTTTCTACTCTTTTAGAATCTAATTGTGAAACATGGACTAAGCCTTCACATCCTGGCCATAATTCAACAAAACAACCAAAGTCTTCTACTTTAACAACTTTACCTGTATATACAGCCCCTATTTCTACTTCTTTAACTACATCTTTAATCATATTGGCAGTCTTTTCTATTATTTCTTTATCAGTATGATAGATAATTACTCTTCCATCATCTTCTAAATCTACTTTAACAGCATTTATATCATTAACTGTTTTTACATGACTAGCTTCTAAAATAATTTTAGTAATCATTTCTCCACCTTTACCAATAACTTCTTTAATACGATCTGGATTAATCATAAATGTCATAGTTTTTGGTGCATATTTACTTACTTCTTCTCTTGGTTTTTCTATTTGTTTAGTCATAACATCTAATACTTCTAAACGAGCAAGTTTTGCTTGATTTAAAGCTTCTTTTAATATTTGTTTTGTAATTCCTTTTATTTTAATATCCATTTGTAAAGCACAAATACCATCACGAGTACCAGCTACTTTAAAATCCATATCTCCTAAATGATCTTCCATACCTTGAATATCGGTTAAAATAGTATAATCATCACCATCTGTTATAAGTCCCATGGCAATACCAGCAACAGGTGCCTTAATAGGAACACCAGCTGCCATTAAGCTCATACATCCAGCACATATACTAGCTTGAGATGATGAACCATTACTTTCTAATATTTCTGATACTACTCTAATAGTATATGGAAATTCTTCTTCAGATGGAATTACTTGAAGTAAAGCTCTTTCTCCTAAAGCTCCATGACCAACTTCTCTTCTTCCAGGAGCACCATATCTTCCTGTTTCACCAACTGAAAAAGCTGGAAAATTATAATGTAACATAAATCTTTTTTCATCTTCTAAACTAAGACCATCTAATATTTGATGTTCTCCTAAAGCTCCTAATGTAGTAATTGATAAAGATTGTGTTTGTCCTCTTGTAAATAGAGCTGAACCATGTGTTCTTGGAAGTAAGTCAATATCAGTTGAAAGAGGTCTAATTTCTGTCATACTTCTTCCATCAGCTCTGATATGTTCTTTTACAACTATTCTTCTAAATAATTCATATTCTATTTTTTCCATTACTAATTTTATTTTAGTAATTAAAATATCTAATTCTTCTTTAGTTTTATCACTATTTTCTAAAGTATATTTTTCTATTACATCATTTTTTATTTTATCAATAGTATCATATTTTTCTAATTTATCTTTAATTCTTAGTGCTTTATCTAAAGATTCTTTTATTAAGCTTTCTATTTCTACTTTTAAGCTTTCTTCTATTTCTAATATTTCATATGTCATTTTTTCTTCACCGATTTCTTCGATGATTCTATTTTGAAATTCGATTAGTTTTTTAATAGCTGTATGACCAAACATTAAAGCTTCTAGCATGTCTTCTTCACTTACCTGTTTAGCGCCAGCTTCAACCATATTAATAGCTTCCATTGTACCAGCTACAGTTAAATCAATATCAGATACTTCTACTTGTTCTGCAGTTGGATTAATTACAAAGTTTTCATCTACTCTTCCTACTTTAACACTTGCGACTGGCCCATCAAATGGTATTTTACTAATAGATGTTGCAAGTGATGAGCCAAATAGAGCTGTCATTTCAGGAGAGTTATCTTGATCAACACTTAATATTGTATTAACTATTTGAACTTCATTTCTAAAGCTTTCAGGAAATAGTGGTCTCATTGGTCTATCAATCATGCGAGCAGCAAGTGTTGCATTTTCACTAGGTCTTCCTTCTCTTTTGATAAATCCTCCTGGTATTTTACCAACTGAATATAGTTTTTCATTATATAATACCATTAATGGAAAAAAATCAGATAAAATGTTGGCGTTATTAGATACAACAGCTGTAGAAAGTACTACTGTATCACCATAACGGATAAGAACTGCTCCATCAGCTTGTTTAGCAAGACATCCATGTTCTACTATTATTTTTCTTCCATAAAAGTCTAATTCAAATGTTTTTTTCATATTACCTCCATATAAATAAAGACACTTAAAATAAGTGCCCACATTTTTATTTTCTTAATCCTAAATCTTTAACAATTTTACGATATCTAGTAACATCAGTTCTTAATAAATAGTTAAGTAAACTACGACGTTGACCAACTTTTTTAAGTAGTCCTCTTCTAGAATGGTAATCATGTTTATGTTCTTTTAAATGTTCTGTTAAAGTTTTTATTTCTTCTGTTAATATAGCAATTTGAACTTCACTTGATCCAGTATCATTTTCACTTTTTGCATATTTTTTAACAATTTCACTTTTAACTTCTTTACTTAAAGCCATAATTTTTCTCCTTTCTTATAATTCACTAATACCTAGTATAAATCGGAGATTTTTATACCAAGATAAAAGTACTATTAATAATATACACTAAATATTTAAAATATTCAAGTAATTTTAAAAATTATTTTTTACCTATTGATTTTGTTTTATCTTTACTTTTTTCATAAATTATATCAGCGGCTAAAAGAGTTCCTATGAATGTTTCTCTATAACCATTATTTGTAATTTTAATTCCATGTTCTTCTAATATACTTTTATATTCACTTTTTACTTCTTCATTTTCTATATAAGGTTGTGATTTATAACCGATAATTTTTATAAATTCTATTTTTTCTAAATCTTTTTTATTTAAAAAAGCATATAAATTTAATTTTCTTTCTACTCCCTTTAAATATTTATTTACATCTTTAATTTCTTTACTATCTTGTAAACTTATTGGTTTTTTTGATATAGATGTAATATTAATAAATTTTAATTTTCCCATTTTCCCTCCTGAATAAGTATTTTAATGCATTGTACCTATTCTTTTTTGTTTTGATTTATCTTTACTTATTGAATAAGTAACGGTTGATGCTTTTGTAAGATAATCACTAAATAGCCTGCTTTTTACTAAATAATGATCATTATCAATTGTAAGTCCATGATGTTTTAATGTTCTATTGTATTTTGCTTTTACTAAATCATTAGTTATAATAGGTTGATGTTCGTATCCAACAATTTTTACATAACTAATTTTTTTATAACTATTTAAAAAAGCATGTAAATTTATCTTTCTTTCTAATCTTTTTAAATACCTATTTACTCTTATTATTTCCAAGTTAGTATAAATTGTTTCTCTAAGTCCTTTTTGTAAACTTATTGGTTTAGTTTTAATAGATGTGATATTAATCAACTTTAAATTTCTCATAATTACCTCCAAAGTGGTATATATAATAACCTAAAAATATTGTTATGTCAAATTAAAACATTTTCCAAGGTTTTAATAATGTATCATCTTTATCATATTTAGTATAAAGCGCTAAAGGGTTGTTATTATATGTAAATAAAATTGGACATATCTCATAATTATTTTTTATAATAGCACCATTTTTTATTTTTTTTAAAGTTATTCCGTTTACTTCTATTTTAGGATAATCTAAAGTATCTAATATACTAATTAATTTATAATTATCATTTAAAATATCTTCTATTTTAAGACTATCTTCTATTTTAAACTTACCCTGTTTAGTTCTAACTAAGCTTTCCATAGTAGCAATACTACCTAGTTTTTTAGCTATATCATTTCCAAGACTTCTAATATAAGTACCTTTACTAACTAGACATCTTACTTTTATTTTAGTTTTAGATTCTATATTTTTAATATCTAAAAGTTCTAGTTCTTTTATTTCTACTTGGTGTTTAGGTAGTTTAATTTCTTCATTATTACGAGCATATTCATATAATTTTTTTCCATTTATTTTTACAGCTGAGTAAATAGGAACTTCTTGATTATAAGTGCCTATCATAGAATTTAGAGCTTCTTTTATTTCTGATTTATTAAAGATAGATTTTTGTTCTTTAATAATATTTCCTGTAATATCTAAAGTATCAGTTAAAGTTCCTATAGTAAAAGAAGCTATATATTCTTTATCAGTTGATGTTAATAGTTCTACTATTTTAGTTGCTTTATTTATGCATATTACTAAAACTCCTGTGGCTATTGGATCGAGAGTTCCTGTATGACCTACTTTTTTAGTTTTGAATTTTTTACTTATAATATTAACTATATCTCTACTAGTATAATTTTTAGGTTTATTAACAATTAATATTCCATTATTTTCTGACTTCAAAAGTTGTTCCCTCTCTAGTATCTTTTATATAAATACTTTTACTTTCTAATTCTTCTCTTATTGTATCAGCTAGAGTGTAATCTTTATTTTCTTTAGCAAGTTTTCTTTCTTCTATCTTTTTATTAATGTATTCTAATAATTCACTATTTATTTGATCATCTTTAAGTAAGTCTAATGATAATACTTTGTCAAAGTCTTCAATTAAATATAATTTAGTTTTATTAGTAGTATCTAGTTTTAATACATCAAATAAAATAGTTAAAGCTGAAGAGGTATTTAGATCATTTTCTAAGGCCTGTTTAAATTTGTTTTGGTATTCTTCTATTATAGTTTTATCTATTTCACCATTACTATTTTCTTTTAGAGAGTTTATTTTATTTTTTAATTTATTATAAGTATTTTGAGTGTTATCTAATCCTAAATAAGAGAATACTAGTTGTTTCCTATAATGAGATTGTAGACAAAATAAACGGTATATTAAGGGATTATAGCCTTTAGATTCTAATAGTGAAACTGTTAGAAATTCACCTTTACTTTTACTCATTTTTCCTGTTTCATCGTTTAAGTGTTCAACATGGAACCAATAGTTACACCATTTATGTCCTAAATAACCTTCTGATTGAACTATTTCATTAGTATGATGGGGAAAGATATTATCTACTCCACCACAGTGAATATCTAAGTATTCTCCCAAGTATTTCATTGATATACAAGAACATTCAATGTGCCAACCAGGATAACCTAATCCCCAAGGACTATCCCACTTAAGTTCTTGGTCTTCAAATTTAGATTTAGTGAACCATAAAACAAAATCACCTTGATTTTTTTTACCCGCATCTTCTAAAACATCACTTCTTGCACCTACTACCATTTCATCTTCTTTATGATTAGTTAGTGTATAATAATCATCTAATTTAGTTATATCAAAATAGATGTTACCATTTGATTTATATGCATATCCTTTTTCTAGAAGTTTAGTGATAACTTTTATATATTCATCTATATGATCGGTTGCTGGAGCTATTATTTCTGGTTTTTTAATATTTAATTTTTTTAAATCTTCAAAGAAAGCCTCAGTATACATTTTAGCTATTTCTAATACTGTTTTATGTTCTCTCTTAGCTCCTTTTAACATTTTATCTTCACCAGTGTCACTATCACTGCTTAAGTGTCCTACATCAGTTATATTCATACACCTAGTAACGTTATAACCTAAATAATTTAATGTTTTTTCTAATACGTCTTCCATTATATAACATCTTAAATTACCAATATGAGCATAATGATAAACAGTTGGCCCACAGGTATACATTTTAACACTATCATTATTATTAGGAATAAATTCTTCTACTTTTCTTGATTTAGTATTATATAATTTCATAATATCACCATCTCTCTAAAAATCATATGAAATTATAATTAATTTTATCATATTATTTAGTAAAAGTCATTAAATTAATTTAAAATAAAAGGAGTAAAGTTTACTATAGAATAACTATATTTAATAATCTCTTTTTATAGATTATTAAATACTTTTTAGTTAAAGTTTTTTACAAAGACTTACAATTATTCATACATCCTGTATATATTGTTGAAATTCCTTTTTTATATTTCATATTTTATTCTTCCACTTGCCATGGTAGTGTGTAGAGTTTCTACAACATCTACCTATTTTTTATTTATATTTCAATGACTTCCTATATTATTCCTTCCTATCTCTATTTTTTTAGGTTTTTAATATAGAATTTCATTTTATATCTATTAAAAATTGACATATTCCTCTATAATTATTTTTGACGAAAACAATATAGAAATGAGGTATATGTCATATCAAAAATTATATCAGTTATTATTTTTTTTAAATAGAATTAACAAATTTCTTTGGAAAATTATTATTTTTCTTTCCAAATTTATTAAAGTTGACGATATTAATCATCTTAATGATAAACCAACTGATACTATTGCTAACAAATTAGTTAGGTTTATGCAAAAATAAAGACCAACTTTTTTATTGGTCTAATTGAAAAATTACTATTTTTATAACTAATTATTAAAATATTCATTTAATAATTTTTGTGCCAAATCCATACCTTCTTTAGTAAATGTTACTGATTTATTAGAATATTTTGCTGGAAATAAATATCCTTTATTAGTTAAACGATTTATTACATCAAACGAATATCCTTTCCATGTCTGTTTATAGGTTTCTTCTAATGTATTATCATTTTCCCATGAAGTTAAATACATCAATAATAGTGTTAATTCTTCTATTTTTTCCTCTTTATTATTCTTCGTAATCAAATCTTTCCAATCTTTTTTCTATATCACTAATACTAGGTAAAGCATTTTGTAAATATTCAGGTAAATCAGACAATAACTTATATTCACTAACACCAATTGGTTTATTAATATCTTTTAGTGCAAGTTCTGCTGTAATTTTATCTTTTTCTTTGCATAATAATATACCAAATGTTGGATTATCATTTTCTTCTTTAATACATTCATCTACTGCAGATAAATAAAAATTTAATTGCCCTGCATATTCTGGCCTAAATTCTGTCGTTTTCAGTTCAATAACAACATAACTTTTAACCTTTAAGTTATAAAATAATAAATCTAAATAATAATCTTTGTTTCCTATTTCTAGATGATATTGCCTTCCTATAAAAGCAAAGCCATTTCCTAATTCTAATAATAGTTTGGTAATGTTAGAAGTTAATTCTTTTTCTATCTCTACTTCCTTCATATCTTCTTTTTCAGTTAGAAAATCAAATATATAAGGATCTTTTAGCATTTCTCTTGCTTTATCACTTATATCTGTAGGTAAAGTTTTACTATAATTTTCTGTTTTATTTTCAGGTAATGCTTGTCTATCATATAATTTTAATGATATTTGATGAGATAATACAGTAGTAGACCATCCATTTTCAATTGATTTAGTTGCATACCAAACTCTTTCTTTTTTATCTTTTATTTTATCTAATAATATCTGATTATGATTCCATGATAATTTTGCAAGGACTTCTTGCAAAAATTCATCATTTCTATATTCTTTAGCAAATTTTTGCATATATCTTAAATTTCTAGCAGACATTCCCTTAATATTTGGAAACTCCAATTTTAAATCATAAAATGAAAAAGAATGCTTGAAAGCACTGGATTTATGTCAAGTTTTTAGACACATTTTTTATAATACACATTTTACTACTATCTTTATTCTATCTAAATCTTGAACTTAATTCATTTTTTAAGTCATTATTTTGATCTAAAGCTCTAGATAATGACATTGCTTTACTATCTATATTTGATAATAAAGAATAACTTAATTCTTTATCACCATATCTTTGAATTAAATCCTTTTGTGTACTAAGGGTCTTTAGGGCAACGCTTCCTAATTTTTGCAACATTAGTATATCTCTTTCATTATGATTTAATTGAATATCTTCATAAACTTCTCCCATTATTTTTTCTATTTCTGAATAAACACTTGTTAAATTGTCATATACATGATCAAAATTTTCCATTATTATCTCTCCTATCTATGTGTATTTAAAACATTTATCAACTTTTCAAATGCTTTATAAGATTTTTCCATTGTTATATCTTTTAAATATATTTTCCCTGTTCTAATTACTTTATAATCACAATTTACTTTTGTTTTATTAGTTATCGAGTATACTTTTAAAATTTCAAACACTTTACTACGCCTTTTATAAAATTCTTCACTATTTTCTTCTTCACTATTCATTTTTCCAAATAATAAATAGGTTGTTTTTTAGTTAAATTTTTTATTCTATTTCTAATATTTCATATGGGAAGTTATCTTTTTGAGAAACAGAATCTTTTCTTGTTAAATCATAAGCATCTGATTTTTTATTTATATTCACTTTTGTATATTCATTATCACTAACAATAATTGTACTTATTTACCTTTTTTAGGTTTTTAATTTGTACTATTAACAACTATTTCATTAGAATTTTCATAATTATTATCTGAAAAATAATAATTTTTTTAAAACTGTTAATAATATAAATACTACTATTATGATTAAAAATACTAATCATAAAACTAAAGTTTTTATGTTTGAATTACTATTAAAAGATATACTTCCTAAATAAAAACCACACTTATTACAATATTTTTCATTTTGTTCTACTTTATCTTTACAATTTGGGCAGAACACATACATCACACTCCTGACTATTTTAATTATAACATATTTTTTTTAATTTGAAGCAGCGAATTACCACTCTAAGTAAAAGTTGTTGATTAAAAATTAAAGGATAATTATACTAGAGGTGGTATTCATGAACAATTTTGATAAACTTGATTTTAAAAATATGCAAATTCTGAGGGAAAAGAAAAATATTACTCAGGTAAAATTAAGTCTTTTAGTTGGTGTTTCCCAACAAAGTATAACTTACTATGAAAGTAATACTAGAACTCCTTCTCTTCCTGTAGCCTTAAGAATTGCGAAGGCTTTAAATACAAGTGTTGAAGGATTAATAAATAGTGATGATATAATTTCTAAATATTATTATTTATCAGATTCTGATAGAGAAACAATAGATAAAATGATAGATACATTATATGAAAAAAGTAAATAAAAAATAACAGTTCAATTTGAATTGTTATTTTTGTAATCTATTTAATTTTTTAATTTTTAGTGTATCTTGATTTTCATATTCTTCATTAATTATTCTTACAATTTCTTCTATATCTATATCATTTTGTTTTAATTTTAAATATTTTGATCGTATATTGTAAAACTTTAATATAGGATTAGCAGTACTAATATAAATTATTCTTAGTTGACTTGGTACAATACTAAAATCACTTATTTCACCACAATCTAAACATAAGAAATTATAGCACACTTTATTTATTTGGTTATTTTTATACTTATCTGATACATCATCAATAAATAATAAAGCTCCCCTATGTTCACATTTATTTCTTTCTGGTTTATCATTTTTATAATGAATTATAACATTATTATATTTTTTGTTTTTCATTAAAATTTCTCCCATTTAATTATATTATTTTATCATTTGTATATTTATAAAATATACATTTTATAATATTGTTTATTATTTTCTAATTTTAATACTAGTTTTTTATATCTTTTATACTTTCTTTATTTTTTCTTCCATTTGTAAATAATATATCACAAAGTTTTTTTAAACACTTAAAAATCATATAAATAGAAATATCTCACTTCATATATTGAAGCAAGATATATAATTAAAATATTATTAAATTATACTATTATTTATTTTTTATAAAATTACAAATAACTTCTGCTGTTTTTTCTACACCTATAGAAGAATCTATGCATAAATCATAATTATTTACATCTCCAAATGTAGAATTAGAAATCAAATTATAATAACTTGATCTATTTTTATCTGATTTAATGATATTCTTTCTAGCCTAATTTACTCCATCTCCATACATTTCCATAACACTATTAATTCTATATTCTTCAGGAGCATATATAAATATTCTAACTAGATTTTTATTGTTTCTTAAAACATAATCAGCTGCACGACCTACAATTACACAGGAACCTTTTGAAGCAATTTTTTTGATTACTTTTTCTTGAGCTTCAATAGCATACTTTACTGGTGTTGTTGTTAAATATAAATCATGTAATATATTACTATTTTGATTTAGTTTTGAAATAAATTCTTTATCAAGTCCACTTTCTAAAGCAGCAAGTCCAGTAAGTTCTTTATAATAATATGAAATATTTAATTGTTTTGCGATTAATTGTCCAATATATTTTCCTCGAGAACCATGCATTCTGCTGATGGTGACAATTACTCCTTCAGAACTATCTTGTATTTTTGCGAATTCTTTTGAATTAGTTTTTTCCTCATTCCCCAATTTTTTAAAGAATAAAAAGAGTAAAATGATTGTGACAATTATGCCTATAACATCAGCAATAGGAGCAGCATATAATGCTCCTTCTACTTGAAAATAAATTGGTAAAATAATAACTAATGGAACAAAACATACAATATCACGAGTGAGTGATACAATGGATGCTTTAATTGGATTTCCTACTGCTTGAAAGAAAATACTACTAACTTTAATTATACAAGTAAATACAATAAAGAATAAAAATATTTTAAATGTTTTTATAGCAAACTCCATATATAAATCTGATTCTGTACCAAACATTTTTATAATAACACTTGGATTTAATTCAAATATAATCATAGAAATTAGTCCAACTATAACTGTTGAAAACATTACTAATTTGAATGTTTTTCTTACTCTATCATATTGTTTTGCTCCATAATTATATCCTAGTATTGGTTGAGATCCTAAAACAATTCCAACTACAATATTAATAACAATTGTAAACACTTTCATACATATACCAATTACAGCTATAGGAATATCTATTCCATACTTTGACATAGCACCATATTTTGCAAGCATTATATTGCAAACTAAGCTGGTAACTACAATACTCATTTGAGTTATAAATGTAGAAATTCCTAACTTAATTACATTACTAAATATACCTAGATTAATTTTAAAACTACTCCATGAAATTTTAAATGTTTTTGTTCTTGTAAAATAAATAATAGAAACAATTAGTGAAAGACATTGACCAATAACTGTTGCCCATGCAGCACCTACAATTCCCCATTTAAAAACAAATATAAATATTGGATCTAGTATTATATTTGCGATTGCTCCAATAAGGGTTGATGCCATAGAAAATCCTGGACTTCCATCAGCTCTTATAGTTGCATTCATACCATTTGCTATCATATAAACAGGTATAAATATTAATATAATCCTAAAATAGTCTTGCGCTATTGGTAAAGTTACTTCACTTGCACCAAATAAGAATAATAATTTATCCATAAATAAAAATCCTAATAAAACAAACAAAATACTTATAATAAAGTTAATTAAAATTCCATTTCCAACTGCAATATGAACATTTTTAGTATCTTTTCTACCTTGACATAAAGATAAAAATGCTGCAGTTCCATCACTGATTGCCCATGCGAATGCAACTGAAATAATTGTAATAGGAAATACAATGCTTGTAGCAGCATTTCCTAAATAACCAAGTTCACTATTTCCAATAAATATTTGATCGACAATATTATAAAGTGAACTTATAAGTAAAGATAATATACAAGGAATTGAAAATTTAAATAATAATTTTAAAATTTTTTCTTTTCCTAGATATTTATTGTTACTTTCCATAATTTCCTCCTTCTTATCTTGATCAACTTTGGTCATAAAAAAATGCATATAAACATGTCATGTTTATACGCATAAAGCTGGATCAGACATCATTAATTTTATCATAAATTTTTTTTAATGTAAGTATTTTTTTATTTTTATTTAACAAAAAGTAACTATTCTAAAACATTTTACCAAGTTTAACATTTACTTATTAATATTTCTTACTCAATAAAATATTCATTATATTTCAGACTATAAGTATATTAAAGTCCGAATAGTTTGAACAGTTTTTTCAATGGTACCATTAAAGAATTATCTACAACCTTCTTACTATAATAATTGATATAAGTATTAATCACTAAGTATATTTTAACAAAATATAAAAAAATAACAATAATTTTAAAATATAACCTATAAAATAAACTTTTAAAAAAGAGAGACTTACTTTATAGATTACATTTTAGATTGGTAGACTCTTTTAAATTTAATTTCTTTATTATAAATCAATTTTTGAACAAGTTCAAAAATTTTTATCAAATTATTTACTTCTTTTTAGAGTTTGGCAATTCAAACAATTACTACTTTCTTAATTTAAAATCTCCTATTGCAATTTAAGTATCTTCTTTATATTATCATCAACAGTTCCA
Source organism: uncultured Mycoplasmatota bacterium (assembly GCA_947646095.1). Lineage (GTDB taxonomy): Bacteria > Bacillota_I > Bacilli_A > RF39 > UBA660 > SIG208. The sequence continues at coordinate 8,929 of CANSFI010000024.1, read as the reverse complement.
ACTAATTGAGTAATTTTTGATAATTCATAAAAAGCAACAGTATTTTCAATGCTAAATTCTTCTTTTGTAGTAGAACATAAAAATATTTTTTTATTTAATGCCAAAGACATTCCTAGTTCAATATGTGCCCCTCTTCCTGCTGGTAATAGTATAATAACAACATCAGAATCAACAATACCTTGTGATTCTAAACTTGCATACTTTATCATATCATCTCTAGATATATCATCACTAACATTTTTTACCCAATCATAAGTTTGTTCCCATCCATTCTCTTTTAACAATTTTGCATAGTGATTGACTAACTTACAATTTTTCATTCCTGAACCAATATAAAACTTCATTGTATGGCCTCCTTATATATAATACTAGAATTAAGACTTTTTTAAATACATAGAACTAAATTTCACTTAATTAAAAATGAATTCGTCCAAATATTTTTATTGATAGAATATCAGGCATTTTACCATTATTGACTATATTTTGTAAGTAATAGAATTCTTTAACATTTCTATATCAGCTTCAAATGATAAAATAAATGTATTTAAATTGCTAATATTTAATTGTTTTATTTCTTCAATCCATTAACTTTATTAATAATTAAAAACTTAAATTCTATTCCATAGAAATAAAGCTATTTTTTAAAGATTTATAATAAATAATTCCAAACCAATTTCTTTACTTATATTACCTGTTTTAATTTCAATATCTAAATCAGCTAATTTTTTTAAATATTCTAATAAATCTTTACTATTATAATTTCTACTACTATTTAAAGCTAATTTGATACGATATGGATGTATACCTAAGATTGACGCTATATCATTTTCAGTATAACCTTTTTTATACATTTCTTTAGTTTGATATATAATTCTAAATTGATTAGATAACATTACTATTATTTTTATAGGTTCTTCATTACATTTAATCATTTCATAATAAATATCTAAAGCTTTTTTCTTATCTTTACTGACAATAGCTTCAATTAAAGCAAAAATATCAATTTCAATATTTTTATTAGTTAATTTAATTATATCATCATCAGTAATATTAATATCATCATCTTTATAAATTAAAATTTTATTTACTTCTTGTTCTAAAATATTCAAATCTTTACCTACTCTATCAATAAGCAAATTAATACTACTATTATTTATTTTATAATTTAAAAACATATCTTTAACAATATTATTAATATTAGAACTACTATTAAAATTTAAAATTTTACCAATTTCTTTAAATTTTTTAACTATTTTCTTACGTTCATCTATTTTCCCTTCATATAATACAAAAATTAAAATTGTATCAGGATTAATATTATTTAAATAGTTTTCTAATACTTCAATATTCTGTTCAATATTATTTTTTTTAGTTGAAAATATATAACTATTATAAACAATTACTACTTTTTTTTCACCAAATAAAGAAATAGTCTCTGAATCTTCTATTGCTTTATTTAAATGATCAACATTTAAATCATATGTATTTATATTAATTAATTCGATATTATTACTAATCTTTTTTATTTCTTTATCTATTAAAAATTTTTCTGTTCCATATAAAAGATACATCATTATAACATATCTCTTTTCTTTAAGATTAAAGCGATAATTAAAGCAAATATAAATGATATTGATACAATAATAATAAACGAATATGGATTATTTGCTAAACTTCCAAGTGAAACATTCATTCCCATAAAAGATGCTATCATAGTTGGTATTGAAAAAACAATTGTAATTCCTGCTAAAAATTTCATTACTTCATTTAAATTATTAGAAATAATAGTAGCATATGTATCTGTCATACTTCCAATAATTTCTCTAAAAATATTAGCCGTTTCTATTCCTTGTCTATTTTCAATCATCGCATCTTCTAATAAATCTAAATCTTCATCATATAGTTCTATTATATTACCCTTTGATAGTTTATCTAAAATAATATCATTGGCATTTAAACTAGTAGTAAAATAAACTAAACTTTTTTGAATATTCATTAAGCTTATCAATTCTTTATTACTAGTTGATTTAATTAATATTTTTTCTTTTGCTTCTATTTCTTTATTTATAATATTTAGATATTTAATATATAGATTAGCATTCCTTAATAATACTTGAATAATGAATCTAGTTTTTTTATAAGTAAATAAAGTTTTTATTTTATTGTTTTTTATTTCATCTAAAACTTCTGTATTTTTAGTTGAAATTGTAATTAAATATTCTTTACTTAAAATAAAACCTAATGGTAAAGTAGAATACTTGTTTTTAGTTTTATGATCATAAATATATGGAACATCAATTACTATTAAAGTGATATCACCTTCTGTTTCGATTCGTGGTAATTCTTCTGTATCCAATAGTTTTTCAAGAAGGTTCAAAGGTATGTTAGTTTTACTTGATACTTCATTTATTTCTTTAATATCAGGATTTACTAAATCTATCCAAGTATTGGGTTCATAATTTTTAGTAGGTTTAATCATTTGTTCATCTGTTTTATATATTTTTATCATAAATATCACCTATTCAATTATACAATAAAATTAGTTATTAATATAGTTTTAATTTGATATTTTTATTAAAATCTGTTAGAATATTGTAGCTAAGAGGTGATAGTATGATTAAAATCAATTATAAAAAAGATAATAATAATGATAGCATTATGTATGAGTTTATAAATAATGATTTAATTATGAAATGGTTCACCGATCGTTCAGGAGATTTATATTGGGTTTTATTTACTAGAAACTTTACTCCTAATCATGAATATGATTTTAGAATTGATAAACGTAGTTATAAATTATATTCCATTATTGAAAATATTTATAATGACTTTAAAAATGGTGAAATCTTTTATCAAACAGAAATAGATTCATCTCTTAAATATTCTGCAACTATTTTAAATAGAAATCAATATATAAGAGATATGGTACGTGAAATATATAATACTAATAATGATGTAATGACTTGGGATAGTGATGAAGATAGTAGACTTCATACTAACAATATTAAAATATTTAAAGATGACAATGACTTTATAATTAGATTTTCTGATATTATTCATAGTAAATTAATTAGAGTATGTTTTAGAAAAAATAGAAGTTATTATGGTTCTTGTAGTCTACCTTTCTTTAGAGCTTATGAAAGTTTTGAAAATAAAAATTATTCTGAAATTAATAATTCTAATTCAGAAATACAAGAAAATCAAAAAATAAAAAGTTTACAAACTAAAGAATAATCATTTATAAACTGTCCAACTTTTATGGTTCAGTTCACTATTGATTATTCTTTTATTAATTTGACGGAAGTTTATTTATTTCATCTATCATAGATGTAGCCATTCCATTTCCTTTTAACTTATGATAATTAATATATATTTCTTTAAATATATATACTACTCCACTTGTAACTACTGTTAATAGTATTTCTATCCAATAATTTAATATTATATTTATCACTTTTTTCACCTCCATATATTATTAAAGGGAACATTGAAGTTCCCTTTAATATTTTTAATAAATAATTATTACTCTATTTTACCAATTTTTTCATTATTATTTTCTATTATTTCTAAATACTTTTTATCTATAACTTTTTTTATTTCCTCATTTTCTAATACTAGTGATAAAAAATAAATTTGGTTTACCATATTTTCATCTTTTATATAATAATATACTTTGTTATTATATTTAAATCCTATTAAGTTATTAACTTCATTATACATAATTATCTATTTTTACGCCAATCGTAAGTATCCCTAAAAATATTTAATATTATTCCATTTATTTCCACTGTTTCTTCATCTACCCATTTTATTTCAACACTATTTTCTGGATAATTAAAATATATATTTCTTTGTTTACCATTATTGTTATTTATTATTTCTACTCTTACTGCATCAGCACTAAGACTTCCTCCATTAATTAAGAATGATTTTAAGGTATAATTATTATTATATGATGGAATTTCTTCTAACAATTCACCTTCAGCAATATTTTGAGTATCATAAAAAAATTTATAAATAAATAAAAATATAAATAAGGCTAAAAATAATAATAAAATTTTATATCCTTTTTCTTTAATTTTCGTTATCATAAGCAATTGCTCCTAATCTTATATAATAGTTATCTCTTGGATCATCACAATAAAATGATGTAAAACACCATGGTATATATCTAGTATCACCCATAAATTGATATACACCTGCTCCCATAGTCATAAATTCTATACTATATCCCATAGACCTACCTAAATAACCAAAGTGAAAATTACCAATATCTTGGGGGTCCATAACAAATCCATTATAAGATATTGTTTCTTGCCAATTAGCTTGTGATTTCAAATCATATTTACTACCAGTTTTTACTGCATTTGTAAATGTTTCCAATTTTTTAACTGGATTTTGATTTGCTGTTTCTTTTCTTATTTCACTGACACTTTGTTTCAATTTACTGTTTAATTTATTTGTTTTATCTGGAACATTAGTCTTCTTTTGTACTTTTTTTATTTCCTTTTTAGCTTTTTTACTTTGATAAACAGATTTGCAATAAAAATCCCTGTAACTAATGTTGTCAAACATAACATTCCTAATGTTATAAAATGTCCATTATAATCACTATAATTAACTGAGTTATTATTACAATATGCATACATATTATATCCTAGTATTCCTGTACCAGTTGATAAATAATTATCAGAATTCAAAAACCTACCCCATAAAGGATTATAATATCTTGAATTTAAATAATACAGTTTTGTTTCATTATCATAGTAATAACTTCTATATCTAAAAGGGTTTATTAATCCTATATTGTTATTTGAATTATCTTTAATTTCTAAGATATTTCCCCATGAATCATAAACATATTCTACTATTTTATTATAATTGTTATCTAGTATTCCTATTATATCGTTTTGACCATTTTTTATATAATAATATACTTCATTATTATATTTAAATCCTATTATGTCATCAACTTCATTATACATATAGTATATACTATTATTACCATCTATTTCAAGTATTACTTTACTATATTTATAGTAAAAGAATAATCTTTTTATTGATTATTCTTTTACTAATTTACTTTTTTCAACCACTTTTGTTTTAAATATCATATCACCTAATGTTTTACTAAAACCAATTATCATTACAAATTCTATTGGAAACAAAATAGATGTAAATACATTTCTTAATACAATTATATAAAATTTAGGTACTTCGTCATTTTGTTTTTTTATTTCTAATCTTAATATTTTTTTCCCTATACTTGCATTTTTAAATATTAAGTCTTTTATGAGTAATAAAAATTTAGGACCAAAATTACAAATTATCATAATATATTCCCAATCATAATAATTGAATTTCCTCTTTACTAATATTAAAAATAACAAAAGTCCAATATATGATATATATAAATCTATTAAATCTGCAATTATTCTTTTACTAAACAATATGAAAATCACCTCTTAAATATTTATACATTAAATCTACAAAATCCTTTTCATTTTCAAATATTTTTCTATCTCTATAATTCATACTATCTAAATTATCATAATTTTTAATTTTTGAATTTTTATAATCAAATATAGTATATATATATTCTAAATCATCATAATCACTTTTTCTAATTAAATAAATTTTATGTTTTCTTTTATTTTCTTTATATTTATCTATATTTTCGATTTTTACTTCATGTGAATAACTGTCAATTATGTTAAAGTATATTTCATCTTTTGATATATTATCTTTATAATTATGTATAATTTGATAATGACAATTGCCAAAACACTTTATTCCCATATGTGGTGATTCTATATCAAGTTCTAAATATAACAATATAAATGGAAACGAGAAAATTAATATAAAAATTATTAGTGCAATTATAAAATTCTTTATTTTTTCCAACATATCACTTTCTTTCTATAAATTAATTATAATTAACAATATAATCAAAATCAATTACAACATCATATTCATTTATAATCCCCATCTCTTGAAACATCCATGCGTAATTGTTAATAATTGTAGTAAGAATTCCCTTGTCAACTCTGTAATTCCAATATTCATAATCATATCTATCTCTAATAGTAATTAATAAATCTGTCGAATTATCATTTATTTGACCACTAACGCACATAGTAGCATTATGTAAAGCAAGTTTTAAATCCTTATCTTCATCAAATCTTATAGTTACACATCGATTATATAGATAACTATTCTTATTATTATTTATTACATCTTTTATTGTATCTTTAAACTCAGGAGAACTTTTTATTTTTTTAACTATATCTGAATTATTACCATACTTTTTATTTTTAGGTTTATTTTCTAACGAATTGGTTAACAAATTTGAAGCATTACTCAATCCTACTGCCCCTGTAATTTCTGCCATTCCATTTATAGCGACTTTAACAGGCAGTTCAATTGTTTTTTTACAAAAACTTTTTACTTTTTTCCAAAGATTTCCTAGAGAAAAATTACCATCTCTATCAAACATATTAATAGGATTATTCATAGCGTACATATATAAATTTAATCCAGATAAACTCTTATTTTGTATTATAATCCCATCACAATTTATAAACCTACCCCATAATGAATTATAATATCTTGAATTTAAATAATAAAGTTTTGTTTCATTATCATAGTAATAACTTCTATATCTAAAAGGATTTATTAATCCTATATTGTTATTTGAATTATCTTTAATTTCTAAGATATTTCCCCATGAATCATAAACATATTCTACTATTTTATTATAATTGTTATCTAGTATTCCTATTATATCGTTTTGACCATTTTTTATATAATAATATACTTCATTATTATATTTAAATCCTATTATGTCATCAACTTCATTATACATATAGTATATACTATTATTACCATCTATTTCAAGTATTACTTTACTATAAAATAGTAACAATAATTGTTATTTATTAATTTGATGGAAGTTTATTTATTTCTTCTATCATAGATGTAGCCATTCCATTTCCTTTTAACTTATGATAATTAGTATATATTTCATTTACATTCTCTTTCATATAACTTGGACAATATCCTAGCTTTGTATAGTTTTCATATATTCTTACTATTTCATTTCTAAGTAATGCTTTTAATCCATTTTTTATTCCTATATATTCTTTAAATATATATACTATTCCACTCGTAACTACTGTTAATAGTATTTCTATCCAATAATTTAATATTATATTTATCACTTTTTTCACCTCCATATATTATTAAAGGGAACATTATTGTTCCCTTTAAGTTATTTTAAAAATCTATTTTATATTTTTCTTCTTTTATATAATGATCTTTCCAAAACTCTACTCCTATTGATTTTAAATAATTATATTCTTCTTCATTTTCTAAGTATATATTAAACTCATCTTCATGGGTAATAGAATATATCCATAAATAATTATCAATAATTAAGCATAAATCCTCTAACCTAGTTGGATATGACCAATCACATAAGTTTATCTCTTTTATTATTTTTTTTAATTCATCATTTAATTTAAATATATATATTCTTCTATAAATTGGTTGATCTTTATTATACTCTAAACAATGCTCATCATAAATCTCATCTTCTATTTTAATAATACTATCTTTATATTTACAAATGAAGTCATTAGTTATTCTATCATAAACAAACCAATAAATTGCGTTTTTTACACACTCATCCCTATTATACTCCTCAAGTGGTATTAACCTTCTTTTTTCTTCTTCTTCGTTGGAATTAATTGAAAAGGGATTAGCCATTATTTCTTTAACATGTTCATCAACATTATATATGCCTTGATTATCCTTAAAAAATTCACATACCTCTTTTATTAATTCTTCTGAAAAATTATTTAATATAAAGTTCTTAGTATATTTTGAATTTGTTGTAATAATATCTATATGTTTGTTAGTTTCTTCTTTACGTTGATTAGTATAAATCGCTAAAGAAAAATATTTGCATTTATCTAATTTATAATCTAATACTTTTTTATATACTTCATTATTCATTTTGTTTACATACATATAAATTTCTCCTCGTATAATATAATTAAGATATTTTTTAACTACATTTTCTTATATTTAGATTTTTGTTAAGAGGTATCTAAAAACTCATTATAATACCTATAGAAATAGGTTGATTTTATCTTTCACCATGAACATTATGATTCTAATAAAACTAAAGTCTCCTCTTTACAAATTGAATTGTTAATAAATTGTATAATGGCTAGATTATTATCTTTTACCTTTCAGTTGTGAAGTATAGAGAACTTCGCCTTATTAATATCAATAGTACCAAATATGTCTATGCGAGTTTCTATCTGGGTGATAATGATAATAATATTTATTTCCAGGAATTTGAATTTTATCTATCTCTGGTTTTAATAAATGATATTTAAACTTCTTAGCAACTTCATAAGCATAATACCTATTATCACACATTACATCATTACCCACTAATACATGATAATAAGCTTCATCAATTGTTAATCTATCACCTCTTAAAACATCACCATTAAATAATTTTGCTTCAGTACAGGGCTTAAATTTAGGAGTTTCAAAATTTTGACTATTAGTATTTGGTATAGCTATTGCTTTTGATTGTACTTTTTCTTTTGGTTTACTTATATTTATTGAACCAATTAATGTCTTTGCTGCTGCACCAACTCTACTTACTGCATCATATATAACAGGTGCTGCTACTTTAGCTCCAGCATACCCAAGTGCTCCATAAACAACTATTGGAGCAAGTACTTTTGCTATTCCAAGTAATGATAAAACTCCACTTTCTCCTGTTGGATCTACTAATGTTATAGCATTGTTATTACAATATGTATATAGATTACATCCTACTATTTCATCATCATTTATAATCCCATCACAATTTATAAACCTACCCCATAATGGATTATAATATCTTGAA
>CANSFI010000023.1 GCA_947646095.1 uncultured Mycoplasmatota bacterium | reverse complement strand
AAAAATGCACCCGTTAGGGTGGCGAATGAAATTTATTTCATTCTTTTTTTATTAATCTTAAAGTTAAATTTATATTATAATTTCAATAGTAAACTAAAATTATATATAATAAAGATATTATTAATTATAGATAATAAAGGAAGGTGTTGAAAATGAAAAAAATAGTAATGACTATATCAATGATATTAGTGTTAGTTATAGCAACAGGATGTGGATGCAGTAAAAAAGAAAAAGAACCAGTTCAAATAAATGAACCAGATGTAGTAGAAAATCAAGACTTTGAAGGCTTAGAATTTGTAAATGTAGGAGTAAAAGAAAAAGTAATCAAAACAACAATCATAAACAATACAAACTCAGTATATAATGGATCAAAATTTTCAATGAAAATAATGGATGAAAATGGAAAACTAATAAAAGAAATAATTGATGAAGTAAAAGAAAAAGTAGAAGTAGGTTCTACATTAACAATAGAAACTAAAGTAGACATAGATATGACTAAAGCAACATCTATAGAATATAGCATTGTAAAATAAAAATACTATTAAATAGTATTTTTAAAGAAAAGAGTGAAATAATGAAGAAAAAAGGATTTACTTTAATAGAGTTACTTGCTGTTATAATAATATTATCTATAATAGCTTTAATTACAGTGCCAATAATAATGAATGTAATAGAGAAAGCTAGAATTAAGATAGCTGAAGATTCAATATATGGATATGTAAGAGCAATAGAAAATAAGACATCATTAGATGATATGAAAGGAATCTATTATGAAGATAAGGCAAACTATAGTTATGATGAAATAGAAGTAGATACAAAAGGTTCAAAACCAATAGGAGGCTCATATACTTTAGAGGATGGAGAAGTAACAAAAGGGACATTTTGTATAAATGGATATACTATTAATTATCAAAATAGGCAAGCTAAAGTAAAAAAAAGAGGTTGCGAAGAAAATAATATAAAACAACAAGGAAGTATCAAACTATCAAGTAATAGTGGAAACTATAAATATCCTAGTAGTGGAACATTTGAAGTAATAGAAAATATAAGTAATGGAGAGTTAAGTTGTACAAGTAGTGATGAAAGTATAGCTGAGTGTTCAATAACTAACAATATAGTAACAGTAACCCCAAAAAATAAAGAAGGTTCAACTACACTAATAATAACATCAAAAGAAACAAATAATTATACAGAAGCAACAGCCTCACATGTAGTAATAACAGCAGATAGCTTACTTAGTGTAACAGCAAACGGTTTTACAGGAGTATATGATGGTTCATCTCACGGAATAACAGTAGTAAGTGAAGGAGCGACTATCAAATATGGAGAGACAGATGGAACATATAATTTAGATAACAGTCCAACTTATAGTGATGCAGGAACATATATAGTATATTATCAAGTAACCAAAGAAGGATATAAAACAGTAACTGGAAATAAAACTGTTGTAATTAGTAAAGCAGAGGGAAATGTAAGCATATCAACGACTTCTGGAGAAGTAGAAAAAGGAAAAAGTATAACATTTACTATAGGTGAAGCTACAGGTAATTTAAGCTGTACAAGTAGTGATGAAAATATAGCAACTTGTTCTATAAGTGGAACAACAGTTACAGTAAATGGATTAGTACCTGGTAACTCAGTTATAACTATAAATGTAGCAGCATCTACAAACTATAATGCTACAAATATAGCATATTCAATTATTGTAAAAGAAACTTCAATATTAACTTCAACAAATAACTGTATTAATAGTGGAACATGTTCAAAAGGAACATTAGTAAATGTTCAAGTAAATGATACAGAAAAATATAGTTTTTATGTAATAGATGATGATGGAAAAGAATTAACATTAATAATGAATAAAAATTTAGGAGATACAGTAGCATGGATATCAAAATCGGATTATGAAGCAGCTGGGGGAACTAAATTTGGAAATACTGGAAATAATTCTAAAGGACCATTAACAGCCCTAAAAGAATTAAAGACAAGAACAGATGGATGGACAAATATAAAGGCTTATGATTATATCTTGGAAGATGATTATGTAGTAAAATATCAACCAATTGAAATAACAAATGTCAGAGCAAGAATGCTGACATTAACAGAAGCAACAAATTTAGGATGTAAAAATAATCCAAATAAAAACAGCTGTCCAAGTTGGTTATACGAAAATTTAAGCGTTGAAAATACTTTAGAAAAACCAACAGCATATTGGTTATCAACAGCAAATACATCTCCTACTGATCTGGCTGTGGGTATAAGTTGGTATGGATACTCTACTAACTATGGTGTCCAAAATACAGGATATTATGGTATTCGTCCTGTTATAAAAGTATCTAAAAATTAATAAATTAAAATAAAGACAATAAAGTAACAAATTAGTCACTTTATAAAAAAGTCTTTTTTTTTTATTTAAAACCATGTATAATTATTATAAGAAAGGATATCTAAATGTTAGATATATGTGATACTATGTTAGGAACAATTATCGGAACTGAGGAAGAAATAATTTTAGTTAGTTTAAATGTTGACTTAAGTAATATGCAAAATCTTATAAATATGTATGTAATAATGGAAGATGATGATACTAAAGTAATTGGAGAAATAATTGACATAAAAAACAATATAGCTCATGTTAATTTACTAGGTGAATTTATAGATGAAAAATTTGTATTTGGAGTTATTCATAGACCTAGTTTTAAAGCATCAGTAAAGCTAGTTTCTAAAGAAAGAATACCACTAATTCTTGGAATAGACCGTTATAAAGAAAATAAACATTTATATCTTGGAACTAGTGCAATATATGATGGAGTTAAAATATCTGTTGATATAAATGATTTTTTTAGTAATCACTTTGCTATATTTGGTTCAACAGGAAGTGGAAAGTCTTGTAGTGTAGCTAGAATTATACAAAACCTATTTGAAAAAGAAAATTCTATTCCTTATAAAGCAAGTTTCTTTCTTTTTGATGCCTATGGTGAATATCATAATGCCTTTTCTAAACTACATGAAAAGGTACCAGAAATTAATTTTAAATCTTATACTACTAATGTAAACGATAAAGAACATGAAACATTAAAAATACCATTATGGTTATTAGGGTTAGATGATATTGCACTACTTTTAGAAACTGACAGTTCATCTCAACTTCCTATTATAGAAAAAGCTTTAAAACTAGTTACTATTTTTGGTAGAGAAGAAGAGTTAGTTTTAAAACATAAAAATGATATTATAGCTAGAGCAATCCTTGATATATTATCTAGTGGAAAACCATCTAGTCAAATAAGAGATCAAATATTTTCTGTTTTAACACATTACAATACTAAAGAATTAAATCTAGAAACACCTGTATTTCAACCAGGATATACTAGACCATTAAAACAATGTTTACTTATAGATGCTACAGGGAAAATAAGGGAAATGGAATTACTTACATCATTTATAGAATCATTTACATCAACTAATTTAGAATTGAATCTACCAGATGGAACATTTAAATATACATTAACAGATCTTCAAACCGCCTTTGATTTCGCACTAATATCTGAAGGTGTTTTGAAAAGTGATAAAGTATATGATGAATTTAATGTATTGAAAGTAAGATTACATAGTTTAGTAAATAGTGATTATAGTAAATATTTTGAATATGATGAATTTATAACTAGAGAAGAATATATACGTAATTTACTTACAGCTACAGATGGTAGAAAAGTTCAAATGGTTAACTTTAATATTAACTATATTGATGATAGATTAGCCAAAACAATTACAAAAATTTATTCTAAAATGTTATTTGACTATTCTAAAGAATCTAAAAGAAGATCAACTTTACCATTTCATATAATATTAGAGGAAGCTCATAGATATGTTCAAAATGATAATGATATAAATTTACTTGGATACAATATTTTTGAACGTATAACTAAAGAAGGCCGTAAATATGGTGTATTTTTAGGCTTAATATCTCAAAGACCATCAGAATTATCAGAAACATCTTTATCACAGTGTAGTAATTTCTTAATTTTTAAAATGTTACATCCAACTGATATAAAATATATAAAAGAAATGGTTCCTAATATAACATCAGAAATAGTAAAAAAATTAAAAATATTACAGCCTGGTACTTGTGTAGCCTTTGGGAATGCTTTTAAAATACCTAGTATAGTAAAATTAAGTATGCCATCTCCTGCTCCTTCTAGTGAAAGCCCAGATATAAGTGGTATTTGGTTTGTAGATAAAAAGTAATTTGTTAAAAAAAATAAAAAGTGATATAATTGTTGATGTTTAGAGGTGACTAAATGAAAAAACTATTAAATAAATTTAAAATTAATTCTAAAACATATTTAAAAACTAATGTATTATTTATTTCATATGTAATACTTTCTTTATTAAACTCAACTTTACTTAGGTTTTTTACAGTGAAAAATTATTTTGCTATTAAACCAATAATAGCAGATTTATCAGTTATTTTATTAGTTGGTGCTTTAGGATATTTTATTAAACCTAAAAATCAATTTAAATATTTTTTTACATGGAATATAATTTTCACAACTGCTTGTATAGTTAATTCACTATATTATACAAATTATTTATCTTATGCATCTTTTTCATTACTCGCAACTTCTCTTCAAATAGTTGATGTAGCAGATGCTGTAACAGAAAATATATTAGAAATTAAAGATTTTTTCTATTTATTATCACCAATACTTTTGTTTATAATTCATAAATCTTTAAAAAGAAAAGACTATTATGAAAAGGTATCTAAAATAGAGGTGGGAAAAATAAGAGCCTTAAATACTTTAGTTGTAGGGTTGATTATGTTAGGATTTTTTATATCAATGCTTACTGCTGTTGATATAAGTAGGTTAAATAAGCAATGGAATAGAGAATATGTAGTTATGCAATTTGGTATTTATACTTATCAAATAAACGATGCTATTGCTTCACTTAAACCTCAAATAAGTCCCTTATTTGGCTATGATGATGCTGCTAAAGAGTTTAGAGAATATTATGATAAAAATACTAGAGAAAAAAGTAATAATGATTATACTAATATTTTTAAAGGTAAAAATTTATTAATGATTCATGCTGAAAGTATCCAACAATTTTTAATTGATAAAAAAATCAATGGTGTAGAAGTAACACCTAATTTAAATAAATTATCCAAAGAAGGATTATATTTTTCTAACTTTTATGCTCAAGAAAGTGTAGGAACTAGTAGCGATAGTGAGTTTACGTTAAATACTTCATTAATGCCAGCTAGTAGTGGAACTGTATTTGTAAGTTATTGGGATAGAGAATATGTATCCACACCAAAACTTTTAAAAGAAAAAGGATACTATACATTTAGTATGCACGGAAATAATCCAAGTTTTTGGAACCGAAATAATATGCATAAAAAACTAGGTTATGATCGTTTCTATGCCTATGAGGATGATTTTGATATCGATGAAACAATTGGATTAGGTCTTTCTGATAAATCATTCTTTAGACAAGTTGTTCCTAAAATTAAAGAAATAACAGAAGAAAATACTAATTTTTATGGAACTTTAATTATGCTTACTAATCATACACCTTGGAACGATATTGAAGGAAAAACAGACTTTGATGTCGACTGGAAATATAAAAATGAACAAGGAGAAGAAGTAAGCGCCCCTTACTTAGAAGGGACTACTTTAGGTAATTATATAAAATCTGTTCATTATGCTGACGAAGCTTTAGGTCAATTAATAAATGATATGGATGCTGCAGGATTACTTGAAGATACTGTTATTGTAATCTATGGTGATCATGACGCTAAAATAAAAAAATCAGAGTATGTTCGTTATTATAATTATGATCCTTATACTGAAACTATTAAAGATAAAAATGATTCAGATTATGTAGACGTTGACTTTTATTCATATGAGTTAAATCGTAAAGTACCATTAATTGTTTGGTCTAAAACAAATAAATTAAAAACAGAAGTAAAAGAAGTAATGGGTATGTATGATATAATGCCAACTTTAGGAAATATGTTTGATTTTTATAATCCATATGCGTTAGGACATGATATATTTAGTATTAACGAGAATGTAGTAGTATTCCCAGATGGTAATTGGTTAACTAATAAAATGTACTACAATAGTCAAAAAGAAGAGGGTTTGTTACTTCAATCTGATGAACCTGTAAGTGTTGACTATATTAATAAATATACTAAAATAGCAGAAGATACTGTATCTGTTTCTGATAAAATAATCGTTTATGATTTGATTAAGAAAACTAAGGAAACAGATGAATTATTAGAACAATATCAAAATAATAAAAATAAATAAAGGCTGAGTGGAAACGAATAATTTCATTCAGTTCTTTTTTTGTTAATAATGAATTTATATAATAGATTAGTATAGAAAATATTATAAAAATAAAGTAATTAGTCATAGAAGTATCAAAATTATATAAATAATAAATTTGTAATATGTATACTTTATTTTTTAATATTTAATATTGATACAATTAATTTAAAATAGTATAATTATAAATGAGAGGATAGATATGAAAAAATTAATCATTTTAAGTAGTTTAATTTTAGTATTAGTGGGATGTAAAGATAAAAGAATAGAACAAAGTAATAAAAATATCAACAAGGATTCTAAAAATGTCATAGAACAATCTAAAAATGATAATCCAATTAAATTAGCTTTATATGAGTATAAAGATAATCAATACATAAAAACAAAAGAATACTTTAGTTCTATGGATCATATGAAAGATATAGCTGTTTTTTCAGTTATTTATACTGATCAAGATATAGTTAATGGATCTAATATTAAAACCTTATGGAATGAATATTATAATAAATATGAAAATATTGAAAATTATAAATTAGGTTATGAAATATCATTTACTTTAAATGATGGGCAAACATTTGATGAAACAATATTAAAACCATTGGATTGTTTTAGTTTTACTTTCAGTAAATATCTTTATATTTGGTTATATGATGATATTAATCAAACAGCCTCTTGGTATAGTCATTTAGAAAAAGATGATTATAATGAAAAAACAATTATGTCTAGCATAAAGCTTATGTCAATATATGAATCAGATAAGATATCATCTCCAATAAGTTTAACAGTGTTTACTTATAAAGATGATAATGATTTTGATAAATCTGGTAAATATATAGGTAGTAGTAAATTTACTATGTTAATTAAAAGAAAAAACTAGAAGGGAAGATAATATGAAATCAAAAGTTTATTTTACAAAAGAAATAACACCAAATGCTTTAGTTAATATTTATAAAAATTTAAATGTAGAATTAAAAGGAAACGTAGCTGTTAAAGTACATTCAGGAGAAACTGGTAATCAGAACTTTTTAAAACCCGAATTTATGAAAGAAATAATTGGCTATGTTAATGGAACAGTTGTAGAATGCAATACAGCTTATGAAGGAACAAGAAATACAACTGAATTACATAAAAAAACTATGGAAGATCATGGATGGAGTAAATTATATAATGTTGATATAATGGATGAAGAAGGTGATATGGAACTTTCTATTCCAAATGGCAAAGTTATTAAGAAAAATTATGTAGGTAAAAACTTAACAAACTATGATTCAATGATAGTTTTATCACATTTTAAAGGTCATCCAATGGGAGGATTTGGAGGTGCATTAAAACAATTATCTATTGGTATTGCTTCATCTTATGGTAAAGCTTATATTCATGGATGTGGCGATGCTGAATCAGATATGTTTAAAGCCAATCAAATTAAATTTTTAGAATCAATGGCAGATGCAGCTGAATCAGTTGTTAAACTTTTTGAAGGTAAAATAGTTTATATTAATGTTATGGCTAATATGTCTGTTGATTGTGATTGTTGTGCGGTTGCTGAAGATCCTTGTATGGAAGATATTGGAATACTTGCATCTACAGATCCAATTGCTTTAGATCAGGCATGTATAGATTTAGTTTATAATTCTAATGATCCAGGTAAAGATCACTTAATTGAAAGAATAGAATCAAGACATGGAATCCATACTATAGAAGCAGCAAGCACTCTAGGATTTGGTTCAAGAGAATATGAACTTATAAATATAGATTAAGAATCAGGTAGATTCTTTTTTCTTTCATTTTTGTAAGATTATTTAACAATAACTCGTGCTATACTATTGATAGGTGATATTTATGGAAAGAATTCTAATTATTGAAGATGATAAAATAATTTGTAGTGAATTAAAAACACTTCTTAAAAATTCAGAATATGAACCATTAATTTTAAATGATTTTAAAAATGCTTTAAAAGAAATAGATAAAATAAATCCAGATTTAATTTTATTAGATATAAATATTCCATACATAAATGGTGAATTACTTTTAAAACAAATTAGAATAAAATCTAATATACCAGTAATTATGGTAACAAGTAGAGACTCTGAAACTGATGAAGTATTATCTATATCATATGGAGCAGATGACTATATTACTAAACCTTATAATCCTAATATTTTACTTTTAAGAATAGGAGCAGTTTTAAAAAGAGTAAATAACTACCAAGAAATAACTAAATATAAAGATTTAAAAATAAATATACAAAAAGGTATTATTTCAAATGATGAAAAAGAAATAATTCTTACTAAAAATGAAATGATTATTTTTAGTTATCTTTTAAATCATCAAAATAAAATTGTAACTAGAGATGAATTAATGACTGATTTATGGAATAATAATGAATATATTAATGATAATGCTTTAACTGTAAATATTAGTAGACTTAGAGCTAAATTTAAAGAAATAGGATATGAATATGCTATTCAAACTAGAAAAGGTATAGGATATATATTAGTATGAAATTATTGGAATATTTAAAAGATAAATTATATGAGATTTTAATATTTCTATTTACTTATATAATTTTGTTATTACTTTTGTTTGCTTTTAAATCAGATATATCTTTAATAACTGCTTTTTCTATAATAATTTTAATCTTATTTATTATTTTATTACTTATTGATTATTTTAGAAAAAGAAATTTTTACAGAGAACTTTTAAATAATATAGAAGCATTGGATAAAAGTTATTTAGTATTAGAAACAATATCAAATCCTAATTTTTATGAAGGTAAATTATTAGTTCAAGCTCTTTATGATATTAACAAATCAGCAAGTGAAAATATCAAAAATTATGAATTACAAACAACCGATTTTAAAGAATTTATTGAAATGTGGATTCATGAGGTTAAAGTTCCTATTGCATCATTAATATTAATGTTTTATAATCATAAAGATAAATTTGATAAAAAAATAATTGAACAAATAAAAAAAATAGAAAACTATGTTGAACAAGTATTATATTATGTTAGAAAAGATTATGCATCTAAGGATTACTTAATTAAAGAAGTAGAGCTAAATAAAATTATTAGTAATATCGCTTTAAGAAATAAAGATTCTTTTTTAGAAAATAAAGTTGATTTAATTGTAAATAATACTTCCTGTTTAGTTTTAACCGATTCTAAATGGTTAGAATTTATTTTAAATCAAATTATTAATAATTCACTAAAATATAAAAGAAATATAAAAAATTCATATATTAAAATTGAAGTTTCTGAATCTAATAAGCAAGTTATTTTAACTATTGAAGATAATGGAATGGGTATACCTAGTTCTGATTTACCTAAAGTTTTTGAAAAATCATTCACAGGTAAGAATGGTAGAGTTAAAACAAAATCAACTGGTATGGGATTATTTATAGCTAAAAACTTATGTAACAAATTAGGCCATATAATAAATATTGAGTCAAAAGAAAATAGTTATACTAAAGTATCTATTATATTCTCTAAAAATAACTACTTTGAAGTTCTAAAATAACCTTACAAAAATGTAATGATTTGTAATATAAAAAAAGCGACAAACATAATTATTTCTGATATTATAATGCTGTAGGAGGAAAAATTATGGAAACTATTTTAAAAATTGACAAAATTGAAAAATATTATGGTAACAAATCTTCACTTACCAAGGCTTTAAATAACATATCATTTGAAGTTAATGTTGGTGAATTTGTAGCAATTATGGGTTCTAGCGGAAGTGGAAAAACTACTTTATTAAATGTTATCTCTACTATTGATAGAGTAACATCAGGTCATATATATGTTGCAGATAATGATATTACTAAACTAAAAGGAAACAGTTTAAATAAATTTAGAAGAGAAGAATTAGGTTTTGTTTTCCAAGACTTTAATTTATTAGATACTCTTACAGCTTATGAAAATATTGCCTTAGCTCTTTCAATTCAAAATATAAATCCTAAAATTATTGATAAAAAAATAAAAGAAGTAGCAGCTAGTCTTAATATTAAAGATGTTTTAAACAAATATCCTTATCAAATGAGTGGAGGACAAAAACAGAGAGTTGCATCAGCACGTGCCATTATTACAGATCCTAAATTGGTACTTGCAGATGAACCAACAGGAGCATTAGATTCAAAGTCTTCTAAAATGTTATTAGAAAGATTTAATTACTTAAATCAAGAATTAAAAACAACTATTTTAATGGTCACTCATGATGCTTTTACAGCAAGTTATGCGAGTCGTGTAATATTTATCAAAGATGGTAAAATATTTAATGAAATACACAAAGGAAATGATACTAGAAAAGAATTCTTTGATAAAATTATTGATGTAGTAACATTGCTTGGTGGTGATTTAAATGATGCTCTGTAAATTATCACTAAAAAATATTAAAAAAAGTTTTAAAGATTATGCTATATATTTCTTTACTTTAATATTAGGTGTTGCTATTTTCTATGTATTTAATTCTTTAGATAGTCAAACAATAATGATGAATGTAAGTTCATCTACTCAAGAAATAATAAAATTAATGACTAATATGTTATCAGCAGTAAGTGTCTTTGTAGCTTTTATATTAGGGTTTTTAATTATATATGCATCAAGATTTTTGATTAAAAGAAGAAATAAAGAATTTGGTATTTATTTAACACTTGGAATGAGTAAACGTAAAATATCAATGATATTATTTTTTGAAACAATTCTTATTGGGATAATATCTTTAATAGTAGGCCTTGGAATAGGTACTATATTATCCCAATTTATGAGTATAATAGTCGCTAATATGTTTGAAGCGGACTTAACTAAATTTACTTTTATTTTTTCTTATGATTCTTGTATTAAAACCATTATTTATTTTAGTATTATGTATTTGTTTGTAATGATATTTAATACAATTGTTATAAATAAGTGTAAATTAATTGATTTATTACATTCAAGTAAGAAAAGTGAAAAAATAAAATTTAAAAATCCAATTTTTTGTACAATAGTTTTTATTTTATCAGTTGGAATGCTTAGTTATGCTTACTATATGGTAACAGCTGGAGTCGATAATTTAAAAACAATGAATGAAATTTTTATCCCAATTGTTCTTGGAGTAGTATCTACTTTCTTTATCTTTTGGTCATTATCAGGACTTATAATAAAAATAGTAACACATATGAAAAAAACATATTATAGGGGTTTAAATAGTTTTGTTATAAGACAAGTTAGCAGTAAAATTAATACAACAGTTTTTTCAATGACTTTTATTTGTTTAATGCTATTTATAACTATTTGTGTTTTATCATCCGCTTTATCAATTAAAAATTCAATGACTGCTAATCTAGTTACTTTATCACCCATAGATATTGAGGTTCAAAAAAAACTGGATTTAAATATTGATGTTGTTAATAATACATGGAACTTAACACCAGATATGATTGAAGATTCTAAACTTTTAGTAAGAGAAAGTTTAAATAAATTAGACTTTAATGTTGATAATTATTTTAAAGATATGGTAGAATTTAATACTTATTCAACTAATGAAGTTTTAGTTAAAGATACATTAGGTGACTATTATGAAAAAGCAAAAACAAAATATCCCTTTTTAAGATATGAAAATGCAGAAGAATTTATAAAATTAAGCGATTATAATAAAGCAGCACATCTTTTAGGATTACAAGAATTTAGCTTGAAAGATAATGAATATATAATAGTAGCAGATTATGATAGTTGGATTCCAATCAGAAATCAAGGACTAAAAAATAATACACCTATTACTTTATTAGGTAAAACTTATTATCCTAAATATGATGAATGTCAAAACAGTTTTATTCATATTTCTAGTAATCACGTTAATATTGGAATATTTATTGTTCCAGATAACGCTTTAAACGAAAGCATTAGAAATGAAAATATTATCCTTGCTAACTATAAGGAAACAACTGAAGAAGGAAAAGAAAAAATAGAAAACATATTTTATGAAATGGATAATCATCCTTATATTAAATATACAAATTTAAATATATCAACTAAACTTTCTATTTATGAAAATAGTGTAGGGTTAGGAGCAATGGTTACATTTATTGGTTTGTATTTAGGAATTATTTTCTTAATTAGTAGTGCAGCTTTACTTGCTTTAAAAGAATTATCTGAAAGTAGTGATAATAAACAAAGATTTAAAATGCTAAGAAATTTAGGAACAGATGAAAAAATGATTAATAGAGCTTTATTTAAACAAATTGCTATATTCTTTATATTTCCACTTATTTTAGCTATTATTCATTCTATATTTGGTATAATATTTTGTAATTTCATGCTTGAAACTTTTGGAAATGAAAAATTATTAGAATCAATTATTATGACAGCTATATTTTTAGTAATAATTTATGGTGGTTATTTTATAATTACTTATTTATGTAGTAAAAATATTATTAAGGAAAAATAAAAGTTTAATCTAAAACATCTTGTAGCATTATATATATAAATTCATATGATGTAATTAGAGGTGAATTAGATTGAACTTTTTTGGAAATCTTAATCCAATAATTCAGGCTTTAATTGCAACTATATTTACTTGGGGAGTTACAGCTTTAGGCTCACTTGTTGTTTGCTTTTTTAAAGAAGTAAATAAAAAGGTTTTAAATACTATTTTAGGATTTAGTGCTGGTGTTATGATAGCTGCCTCATTTTGGTCACTACTTGCTCCAGCAATTGATTTATCAGAAGAACTTAAGTATATAGTTTGGTTACTTCCAGTTATTGGATTTAGTATTGGTGGATTATTTGTATTATTATCCGATAAATATTTGGATAAAGTTCTAAAAAATAGAAAAGGCTTAGAAAATGCCGATTCATTAAAAAGGAGTATTTTATTAATATCAGCTATAACTATCCATAATATTCCAGAAGGAATGGCTGTTGGAGTAGCATTTGGTGGTATTGCTAGTGGAGTTCCAGGAATGACTTTAATTGGAGCAGTTATGCTAGCAGTTGGGATTGGTATTCAAAATTTTCCAGAAGGAGCAGCAGTATCATTACCACTTAGAAATGAAGGATTTTCTAGATTTAGAAGTTTTATGTTTGGGCAAGCATCAGCTTTAGTTGAACCAATATCAGCTATTATAGGAGTAGTGTTAGTATTAACAATAAGAAGCATTTTACCACTTTTACTTTCATTTGCAGCAGGTGCTATGATTGCAGTGGCGGCTAGAGAATTATTACCAGAATCAGTAAAAGAAAATAAAAACTTAGCCACTTTAGGACTAATATTAGGATTTGTTATAATGATGATTTTAGATATTGCTTTAGGTTAAATATTTTAACCTTTTTTTGTTAAAATTACTTTTTATATTTTATTAAATTATTTATTTTATTTGTAATAGGAGGAATAAATTCTGCTAAATCTTTAAAATAATGAATACCTCCTTCATTAACTCCAATTTCTTTAATTAGTTTTTTGAGTTTTATGTATTCTTTTGTTCTATCGAATAAAATTGTCGAATTAAATAGTTTATTTACTTTTCTTATTTCAGATAAATTAAAAGGTATATTTTTATAATAATTTGATGTATCTATACTAAAATATAATTTTATTCCTAAGTTATTTAAATAATAATCACTTTTATAAATTCTGTTATATTCTTTAATAATTTCTTCATCTTCTATTTCTATAAAACCATTTTTAATTAAAGTTAATTCTAAAGTATTACTATGATTTTTACCTAAATTTGTATAGGGTACAAAATAAATGCATTCAATATTTTTATCTTGTTTTAAATCAAATATAATAGACGCTAATTGATTACATAAATTATTTCTTTGTTTTTTTGTTATTTTTATAAATTTCATAATATTCATCTACCTTTAAGCTATTGTACCATAAATATCCTTTTATTGTTAATATAATTTAAAATTTATTGACATTATTAAAACTATTATGTTAACATAATACAATACTTAGGGGGAATTTATATGATTAGATCTTTTTGTAAGGATATTTATAAAATGTTATGTAAAAGATACCCAAATAGAAAAATATATATTATAGGGGATCAACACTTTTATCATAAAAATATAATTAACTATACAAGAAGTAATTTTTCTGATGTTTTTAGTATGAATGAATATATTATAAAACTTCATAATGAAACAGTAGATAAAGATGATATTGTTATTTTTTGTGGCGATTTTAGTTTTAAAAATAATTATATTAAAATAATTTTGGAGAAGATGAATGGACATAAATATTTGATACTCGGTAATCATGATTCAGAAGATTTAATAAAAAATTATCCTAATTTAGGATTCGAAGGTGTTTTTAAGGAGCCTATTAAAATAAATAATAACTATTTATCTCACGAACCATTAATTGATAATGAAAGAAATGATTTGAACCTTCAATTAATTTTAAAAGAATTTAAATCTTGTATTAATGGAATCAATTATCATGGACATATTCATACTAGTGATAATGACATAGAAAATTATAAAAATGTAACTTGTGAAGCCTTAAATTATAGACCTATAATGATCGGAAAAACAGAAAATTTAAATAATGAAAAAGATTTATTTATTAATTCTTCATATTTTGATAAAGCATTAACTTTTTTAAGAGATAAACATAATTTAAATCCTGATTTAGTAATAAGTGATTATATATATTCTTCTATATTAGAAAATGGTTGCTATCAAAATAAATATTTTGTACAAGGTTCATATGGACTATTAAAAAAATATAATTTTTTATCTAAAATGTCAGATTTAGATATATCACTTATTTATGATAAATCAATAAGTAAAAGAAAAAACATTGGTTTATTAAAAAATATGGTTGATGAATCATATGAATTACTAAAGCAAATAGACAGAATTAATTTGAAATTTTTAAAGCGCTATCCTTCACTTTCAATATTTGAAGCTTTATATACAAGTGAATCTTCCTATTTTAGTTATTGTTGTTTAGACACTAATTTAGTTATGTTTAATTGTTATAAAGATAACGATTTTTTTAAATTATCTGAAATAAGTATAATTGAAAAGTTTTTAAAAAAGTCATCATTATCATGTGAATATAAATTGCCTCATTTTCAAAATAATTTTTTAATTCCAGAAGGAGATATAGCTAATTTACTTTTACAAATTCTTTTTCAAAAAGGAAATGAAGAAAAAAAGCTATTAGCATTAAAAAAACTACAATATGTTTATGAACATTATTTAAAAAATAAAAATATGGAAAATTTTGATGATATATTTAAGCGATTCTTTTTAAGAAATATTTACTTATTATTTACTATGAATCGTTATAGTGAAATAGAGTATATTCAAAATGGATATGATATATCGTTACTTTCACATTTACCAAGAGATTTAAAATTTAGATTTTTTGACACGTTAGATAATTATGAATTTTTAGCTATCTATAATGAAATTGCATCTACTTCTGTACCACAAGTTTTAAATAAAAGTAAAGAAATAATTAAAAAATTAAATTAATAGAGGAATTATGAATATTAAAGAAAAAATATTTTCTATAAGAGAACATATGGAGCAGGTTAGAAAAAGTGAACTAGCTAAGCCTATGATTATGCATTCTATTGGTGTATGAGAGTTGTTAGAATCTTTTGGTTATGATGATAATATTGTAATGGCTAGATACTTACATGATGTTGTAGAAGATAAAAAATATACTATTGAAGATATTGAGAGAGAATTTGGTATTGATATTGATACTTTAGTAATGGACGATTCTGAATTAGATAAATCATTATCTTGGGAAGTTAGAAAAAAACATACAATTGAGGAAATTAAGAAATTACCTCTTAGAAATAAATTGGCTATAGTTTCTGATAAAATAGATAATCTAGAAGATTTATTTTTTAAATTTAAAAAATAGGTTATAGAGATTTTAATAATTTTAATAGAGAAGAAGAAAAACAAAAATGGTATTATATAAATGTTTATGAAGGTTTAATATTTAATGAAGATAAAAATTCATCTATATTTATAAGATTAAAAGAAATATTAGATAAGGTTTTTTATGAAAAAGAAGATACATTATTAGATACGATTTTTATTGATAATATAGATTATTATAGAAAATTAAAACAATTACATGCTAGTAAATTAGAACTAAAAAAACTTAAATCATTGGTTTCATTATCTAAACTATTTGTTGTTGAATTTAGTGGACCCCCACTTAAATCTACTAATTGTTTAGTAATAGATAAACCTATTCCATTTGATTTTTTTACACTTTTCACAGTATAGTATCTATCAAATAATTGTTTTATTTAGGTGTACAATAGAAGCAAAATATAAGAATAATATTCTAATAATCAAAGTTTGATTTTCTAAATAGAATAAAGTTTATCAGAACTGGTAGACTTTTTTAATGCTTTATTGACATAAAATGCAAAGTGTAATATAATGTACTTATCAAATAAGTACACAGAGGAGGAAAAAATGGAGATTATTATTAGTAATAGTACAAGCAAACCTATATATGAACAGATTACAAGCCAAATTAAGCAAATGATAATGTTTGGAGAATTAAAATCTGGAGAATCAATACCATCTATGCGATCGTTAGCAAAGTCTTTACATATAAGCGTTATAACGGTGCAAAAAGCCTATGAGGATTTACAAAAGTATGGTTTTATAGAAACGACAGTAGGTAGAGGTAGTTTTGTTCGCGCTGATAATAAAGAGTATATTCAAGAAGAAAAACAAAGAGAAATAGAATCTTGTTTACAAGAAGCAATAGAATTAAGCAAAGAAAATGGTATTTCTTTAAGTAAACTTATTGAACTCTTAAATATATTTTATGAGGAGGAAAAGTAATATGTCAAATTATGCTTTAAAACTAACAAATATAACAAAAAAATATGATGATTTTCTTTTGGATAATGTTTCATTCAATGTTCCAAAAGGAAATATTGTTGGACTAATAGGAGAAAATGGATCAGGAAAAAGTACAACACTTAATTCAATACTTGATATAATCGAAAGAGATTTTGGAGATGTATTTATTCTTGATGGTGAAAAGAATAAAATAAGTAATGATATAAGAGAAAAAATAGGAGTAGTTTTTGATGGTAATAACTTTCCAGAAGATTTAACACTAGAAAAATTAAATAATGTATTAAAAGCAATTTATAGTAATTGGGAAGAAAATAAATTTTATGAATTATTAGAAAAATTTTCTTTACCAAAAAATAAAAAAATTAAAAAGTTTTCTAAAGGAATGAAAATGAAATTATCCATAAGTGTTGCATTGTCACATAAAGCACAATTACTAATATTAGATGAAGCAACAAGTGGACTTGATCCTGTTGTTAGAGACGATATTTTAGATATATTATTAGACTTTGTTCAAGAAGAAAATAATTCAATTTTAATGTCTAGCCATATTACAAGTGACTTAGAAAAAATCGCAGATTACATTGTTTTTATTCATAAAGGTAAAGTGATTTTTGAAGAAACAAAAGATAATCTTATATACAATTATGGAATTATGAAATGTAAATTAAAAGAATTTAATGATATTGAGAAAAAAGATATAATAAGGTACAGAAAAATGGATTATGGTTATGAAATATTGATAAAAAACAAAAAAGAACTAGAGAAAAAATATCCAAATGTTATTATGGACAACATAAAAATAGAAGATATAATGTTAATGTATGTAAAGGGGTGTGAGTAATATGAAAGGTTTACTTTTAAAAGATTTTTATGTGACGAAAGCAAATATTTCAGTAGCATTTCTTTCGTGTATAGTAATGGCTATTGGACTATCTATTGTAATATCTCCATCAGTAGTAATTATACTTGTTGCAATACCACTTAGTATGATTGTATCAAGTACAATAATATCAGATAAGAAAAATAAATGGACTCAATTTGCTATAACTTTACCAGTAACAAAAAAACAAATAATATCAAGCAAATATATTGCATACTTATTTTGGACAGTGTTAGGAATGCTTATAGGTAGTCTAGTTTGTTATATTATACTTAAAGTAACAAATACTACAGATGAATATATAAATATATTTATGGGCTTTAGTGTTATTATATCTTTATTAAGTGGAAGTTTTATTATACCTTGTAATTTTATATTACCTGAAGAAAATTCATTGATAGGAACAATACTTGCATATTCTATGACTTCTGGAGTACTCGCACTATTTATACATGTTATAAAAAAAGTAATGGGTGTATCTAATATGAATTTAACATTACTTATTATTTGCAGCATTAGTATTATAATTTATTTAATATCTTGGTATATAACACAAAAGAAAATCACAAATTTTAATTAAAATAAAAATCAAAGAGAGATTATTTTTATAATTTCTCTTTTTAATATTGACAGCTGTATATAATCTGTATATAATGTATATATACGAGTGAGGTGAACTATGGAAATAATAATCAGTAATTCAAGTGGTGTTCCTATATATGAGCAAATTAAAGAACAAATAAAAACAAAAATAGTATCTAACGAACTTAAATCTGGAGAATTATTACCATCCATAAGAACACTTGCAAAAGATTTAAGATGTAGTGTAATAACAACAAAAAATGCTTATGAGGAATTAGTACGTGATGGGTATGTTGTAACGATTCCATCTAAAGGGTTTTATGTAGCAGAGGTAAATCTTGATGTTGCAAGAGAAGAACAATTAAATAAAATTGAGAATTTGCTAGATACAGTAGTAACACTTGCAAAAACAAATAATATCGAAAAAAAGACTATAACAGAAATATTAGATATTCTATATGAGGAGGAAAAATAAATGGAAAACATTTTAGAAGTAAAAAATTTATCTAAAAAATATACTGAATTTGAATTAAAAAATATTAGTTTTGAATTGCCAAAAGGTATGATTATGGGGTTTATTGGAGAAAATGGAGCTGGTAAAACGACAACTATTAAATCTATTTTAAATATAATTGGGAATTACAAAGGTGAAGTAAAAGTATTTGGTCTTGATAATAAAAATGATGAAAGAGAAATAAAAGAAGATATAGGAGTAGTTTTAGACGATATGTTCTTTCCAGAAATACTTTTGCCAAAAGATATAAATACTATTATGAAAGATGTTTATAAAAAATGGGACTCCGATTTATATTTTAAATACTTGACGGATTTTAATTTACCAAAAGATAAGCAAATAAAAACCTATTCAAAAGGAATGCGAAAAAAGTTAGAAATAGCAACAGCGCTTTCACATCATCCAAAACTTTTAATTCTTGATGAGCCAACAAGTGGGTTAGATCCGATTGCAAGAAATGAAGTAATAGATATTTTCAGAGATTTTATTCAAAATGAAGAATGTGGAGTATTATTATCAAGTCATATTACAACAGATTTAGAGCATATTGCTGATTATATAACTTTTATAAATAATGGAGAAATTATACTATCAAAAACGAAAGATGAACTAATAGAACAGTATGGAATTGTAAAATGTACTGAATCTGAATTTAAAAAAATAGATAATCAAGATTATATTAAGTATAAGAAAACAAAATATGAATGTGAGCTATTAGTTGAAAATAAAAATGAATTTAAGAAAAAATATAATGTAAATACCATAGATAAAATATCATTAGAAGATTTAATGGTCTTAATGGTGAAAGGAGAAAAATAATGTTAGGTTTAATTAAAAAGGATTTCTTAATGTTAAAAGGAAATTTTAAAACTTGGTTAATTTTATTATTTGTATATATTGTTATGGCTTTTCAAGAATCAATGAGTTTGACTTTTTTACTTCCGTTTATGTGTGTTGTAACAATGCTTTCAACATTTAGTTATGATAGTTATAATAAATGGGATGCTTATGTTTGTTCTTTACCAGATGGAAGAAAGAATAGTGTAAGAGCAAAGTACATAGCAACATTATTACTTGTTTTTGTAACAGTGTTAATAACAACAATTTTAACGATAATAATTAGTTATTATCGTACTAATACAGTAAATTTATCAAGTATTGGAGAATCAATATTTGGAGCAATTTTTGCTACCACTTTATTACAAAGCATTATGTATCCTGCTATTTATAAGTATGGTGTAGAAAAAGCCAGAATTACAATATTTATAGTTATATTTGGAACCGCACTTGTTGGTGGTGTATTATCAAAATATATTGATTTTGAATTTATAATACAAAGATTAGTATTTTTAGAAAAGTATATAATGATTATTATTCCTGTTGTTATAGTTGTAATGGTATATATATCTTACAGAATATCAGAGGCTATATATAAGAGAAAAGAATACTAAAATAGAAAGTTATAGAAAATTTCAATTTCTTGTTTAATAATATTAACCATTAAAGAATCTCCTCACTTTCTTTTACACAACAAAAAATCAATTCCATTTCTAGAATTGATATTTATCTTAATGCTCAAAACTATAAAAGTTCGAGCAGCTTCTTCTCTGGAGCGTTCACAAAAGGGGTTATGCACACTTTTTAAGAAACAAATTCCTTTGTATTTGATATATTTATTATATCGTTTATTTCATTTTAAAGCAATATCATTTGTTGTATAAATTGTAATTTTTAATAATAACTTATTTTTTTTGATTGTTTTCTTTTTTCTTTTTACTCCACCAAGTACCAGTAAGTGTACAGCCTCCACCAATAAATATAAATAGTATCATAAATATCCAAAATTCCATATTCTACCTCCTAAAATCTCTTTTTACTATAATTCTTTCATTATGAATATTTCAATTATAAAAATAATAAATGTTATTAAACCTGTCAAAATCGCTAACAATATTTTTTGATAATTTCTTTTTCCAATTTCTTGTTGTACTTCTTCATAAGATAATGATTTATTTTCCATAAAAGCAATAATCTCTTTATAAGTTTGAATATCATTCTTCTTTTTAAATTTCTCAATGACTATTGCTGTTACAAATGTTATTACAAAAAATAATGCCCAAATAATAACACCAATGTATCCATCTAAGGTAAATAATGGATATGCACTAAACATAACAATTAGCATTTCTACTAGGAAAATATAACTCATTATATTAAATTTTTCTATTTTTTCTTTACTTACTATCCTTTTCATCTCCTCTATATCTCCTTTTATAAAATCATCTAGAGTTACATGAAAAATGTTAGATAACATAGTTAAACTTTTTATATCAGGATAACTTTTATTTGTCTCCCAATTAGATATTGTTTGTCTTGAAACAAAAACTTTCAATGCTAATTCATCTTGTGAAATATTTTGTTTTTCTCTGTATTTTTTAATTCTTGCTCCAACATTCATTTTGCACCTCCAATTACATTTTATATGAAAGAAATATTTTTGTCTGTCAAAAGTCTTTGACATCTAGTTATTAGTAATGAATTATAGTAAATTATTTTTCTTAATTGTAACAAAAAAGAGTAAATCTTAAATAATCTACTCCACAAATTGTAATTTAGCGAACTAATCTCTTTACTCTCTCAACATAATCATCTGCATGATTTATGCTAATATCCCCATGATAATATCCTTGTAGTACATCAAGTTCACTATTTGGTATTAAATTAGCAATTTTAGTTGCCGATTTTTTCATA
>CANSFI010000022.1 GCA_947646095.1 uncultured Mycoplasmatota bacterium | reverse complement strand
ATTTACATTTCCAAATACCAATTTAGATATAAAAGGATCAAAACCTAAAAGTGGAAATATGAAAGTAACTAAAGATGGAAAAATAGAACTCGCTATAAGTAATGGAAAATGGTGTGCTAGAAAAAGTTTAAATGATGAAGATGTAACTATAGATGATAATATAGATGATTGTTCGTTAACAAAGACTCCTAATCCAATTATAACAACAAATAATACTTGTCTAACAGATGGAATATGTGAAAATGGAACTAAGTTAAATGTAAAAGTAAATGAAAAAGAAAACTATGATTTCTATGTAATCAAAGATGATGGAGAAGAACTAACACTAATCATGAATAAAAACTTAGGACCAACAGTAGCATGGATAACAAAAGAAGACTATGAAGCAGCTGGAGGAACTGCTTGGGACGAAAAATATGGGGCAAACGATAAGGGTCCACTAACAGCCTTAAAACAATTAGAAGACTTAACAAAAGACTGGACAAATATAAAAGCTTATGATTATACATTAGAAGATGATAAACCATCAAAGATAGAACAAGAATTAGGTGAACAAGAATTAGGTATAGGTGAATCAAAGTCTATGTATAAACCAATAAAAAGAATGAATGTTAGAGCAAGACTACCAAAATTATCGGATATAGAAGATTTAATATTTCAAGATTTAGAAAATGAAGAAATGCCCGAATATTTATATGAAAATTTAAGTGACAAAATATATGATGAATAACCAAATGCATATTGGCTATCTACTGCATACACCTACAACCCCCACAGTTTCTTCCATATGAACTGCTACTATGGTGGTGGTGGCATCGACCTCTTCTTTGGCGATGTTGGTGGTGTTCGCCCAGTTATAAAAATATCTAAAAGTCTATAATAAATATAAGGGTCATAATTTTATGACTTTTTATATTTTAATTTATAAATAATAGCAATCTAAAATTAGTAATTCAAAAACTAGAAAATAGTATTTATGGCTCTCCATGGGGAACAACATCAGTAGAATGGGTAGGATAATTCTTAAGTTAAATCTTAAGAATTTTTCTATCTTATTTAACAATAAACTTAACAAAATAATATAAAATACTTTAAAAATAATTAAATTTAATATATAATGTTAATGGAAGAGTTTAGTAAAATGGAGGAAATATGGAAGTTGAATTCAAATCAATAGGTGAACTTTATAGTAAACTAGAACCAGCTTTGATTACTAAGGCTGCTGAAATGCGTCGTAGTGGCTATCTTTATATAAAAAAAGAAGATGTATGGAACTATTTAAAAGAAGTTAAATGGGCTAAATCGGTTGACTTAGGACTACATCAAATGGTAACAGATATCTTAAACAGTGATGATTTAGAAATAGATACTTATTTAAAAGAAAAACTAAATTTAAAAAATAGAAATGCATATTTTGAAGACTAGGAGGAATAACATGAAAAAAAATAAGAGTAGTTTATTTAGAAGTTTTGTATATATAATAATTATTTTAGGAGTAGTAGCTTTATGCACACCTACTTTACTAAAAAATCAAAAATTTGGTTTAGATTTACAAGGTGGTTTTGAAGTTTTATATGAAGTAAAAAGTATTGATGGTAAAAAAGTAACTAATGATATGGTTACAAGTACATATAAAACAATTTCTAAAAGAATTGATGTACTTGGAGTATCAGAACCTAGCATTATAGTAGAAGGGGATAATCATATAAGAGTTGGTTTAGCTGGAATTACAGATCCAACAGAAGCTAGAAATATTTTATCCCAAGCTGCTAGCTTAACATTCCGTGATACTAGTGATAACCTACTTATGAATAGTGATGTATTAAAAAGTGGTGGAGCTAAAGTAGGTCAAGATGAAAAAGGTCGTCCAGCAGTATCATTAAGTGTTAAAGATAAAAATAAATTTTATGAAATAACTAAAACAATAAGTGAATCACAAGATAAACGTATTGTTATTTGGTTAGACTTTGATGAAAATTCATCTTTTCAAATGGAACAAAACAAATGTGGTAGTTTAGGGAACTCTAAATGTTTATCAGTCGCAACTGTTTCTCAAGGATTCGCATCAGATGTAATAATTCAAGGAAATTTTACTTTAGAAGAAGTAGAAAACTTAGTTAATCTAATCAATTCAGGTTCTCTTCCAACTAAATTAGAAGAAATTTCATCAAAAACAGTAGGAGCTGAATTCGGCGAAGGATCTTTAGATAAAACATTTAAAGCTGGATTAATTGGTGTCATTTTAATTATGATTTTAATGATTATTATCTATCATTTTGCAGGATTAATCGCAAGTGTTGGGATAGTCGCTTATACATTCTTAACTTTTTTAACATTCTGGTTAGTAGGAGGAGTTTTAACACTACCAGGTATAGCTGCTTTAGTTATTGGTATTGGAATGGCAATAGATTCTAGTGTTATTAGTTTCTCTCGTATTAAAGATGAACTTGCTAATAAAAGTAAATTATCAAATGCTTATAAAAATGGTAATAAAAACGCATTCTCTTCAATATTTGATTCAAATATAACAACATTGCTTACAGCTGTAATCTTATTTATTTTTGGAGAAAGTAGTGTTAAAGGATTCGCAACTATGTTAATTATTAGTACAATTGTCACAATGTTAATTATGGTATTATTGATGCGTTTCTTATTGAATTTATTTGTTAGAACAGGATTTTTTGATAATAAATTAAATCTATTTATTGGATATAAAGAAAAAACTGAAAAGAAACAATTCAATTTTGTTAAAATACGTAAATTTATTTATGCTTACTTAATTATTTTAGTAGCTTTAGGTATATTTACTTTAACAACTAATAAATTAAAATTAGGAATTGATTTTAAGGGTGGTTCTTCAATTACTTTAATAAGTGATAAAGACTTAAAAGAATCAGAAATAAAAAAAGATATTAAATCTTTAGAATATAATTTATATGAGATAGAAAAGTTAGATGATAATACAATTATAGTAAAAATAGATCAAACTCTATCAAAAGATCAAGTATTAGAAACAGAAAAATACTTCACTGAAAAATATGAAGCTAAAACAGAAATAGGAGTAGTATCTAACGTTGTAAAACAAGAACTTGTAAAAAATGCTATCATATCTTTATTACTAGCTTCTATTGGTATTATTTTATATGTTTCATTTAGATTTAAATTTTCTTATGCTTTAAGCGGATTAATAGCTCTTATTCACGATATAGCAATCATTATAATTATATTTAGTCTATTTAAATTAGAGGTATCTTCAATATTTATAGCTGCTATTTTATCTATAATTGGTTATTCTATCAATGATACAATCGTTACTTTTGATAGAATTAGGGAAAATAGAAAAATAAAGAAAAAATTAAAAAATAAAGAAGAATTAGAAAATATTATCAATGAAAGTATAAATGAAACATTAAAACGTTCAATTATAACAACACTTACTACATTATGTCCAGTTGTTAGTTTAATTGTACTAGGATCTTATGAAATAATTAACTTTAATTTAGCTTTACTAATTGGACTTATAGCTGGTGTACTTTCTTCAATATTTATAGCTAGTATACTTTTATATGATTTAGAGAAAAATAATATTAATAAACCAATAAAGAAAAAGTGGTATGAAGAAGAATTAGAAGAAAAGAAAATTAAAGGTATAAATTCTTAAAGGATTGTGATAAAGTGAGAAAAGACAAACCTAATTTAACTTTTGAAGAACTGCAAGAAAAACTTAATTATATAAGTGATGTAGAGGAATTAGAATTAATAAAAAAAGCTTATGATTTCGCATACACTAAACATTTTGGAGAAAAAAGGTTAACGGGTGAAGATTATATAATTCACCCTTTAAACGTTGCTTATATTTTAACTGAAATATACTCTGATAGTTCAACGATTTGTGCTTCATTACTACATGATGTAGTAAAGAAAGATGAATCTTTATATAAAGAAATAAAAGAAAATTTTGGAGATGAAATTTTATCTTTAGTTGAAGGAATTAATAAAATTAATAAACTTAATTTAGTAGGTAATACAGAAGCAGTTATATCTAATCATAGAAAAATATTAGTTGGACTTTGTGAAGATGTTCGGGTTATTTTTATTAAATTAGCAGATAGACTTCATAATATGCGAACATTATGGGTACTTCCTGAGGTAAAACAAAAAGAAAAAGCTAAAGAAACATTAGATATTTTAACTCCTATTGCTAGTCGTCTTGGGATTGGAAGCATTAAAAGTGAACTAGAAGATTTATCTCTTCGATATTATAAACCAGATATTTACTTTGAAATAGTTGAGAATTTAAATCAATCTAAATCAGAACGAGATAATTTAGTAGTTGAAATGAAAACAAAAGTATCAGAAATATTAAATAAAAATAATATTAAACATGAAATAAAAGGTAGAGCTAAAAGTATATATAGTATTTATAAAAAATTAGATAAAGGCAAAAAATTTAGTGATATATATGATTTACTTGCTCTTAGAGTATTTGTTTCAACCAAACAGGAGTGTTATCAAGTTTTAGGATTAATTCATTCTAAATATAAACCCATTCCTAAAAGATTTAAAGACTATGTAGCTATGCCCAAAACAAATATGTACCAATCACTTCATACAACAGTATTTGGTATTGATGGTCATCTTTTTGAAGTCCAAATTCGTACTTATGAGATGGATAGAGTAGCAGAACTTGGTATTGCATCTCATTGGTCATATAAAGAAAAGGGAAGCAATGTCAAAGCTAATATTCAAAATAAAGTGGAACAAAAACTACAATTTTTTAGAACCATTATGGATTTAAAAAATGAAACAAATGATGAAGAATCTATTAAAAATATTAGTGAAGAAGTATTAAAAGAAAGTATATATGTATTTACTCCTAAAGGAGATGTAATTGAACTTCCAATAGGTTCTACACCAATTGATTTTGCTTATCGTGTTCATAGTGGTGTAGGAGATAAAATGGTAGGAGCAATTGTAAATAATAGCATAGTACCACTTGATTATGAATTAAAAGATAATGATATTATTAAAATAAATACTAATAAAAATTCAAATGGTCCATCTCGTGAATGGATTAATATGGCTAAAACTAGTGGAGCTAAAAACAAAATAAGAAATTTTTTTAATAAAATAGATAAAGAAGAATATATTAAAAAAGGTGAAGAACTTTTAAAAGAAGAATTACGTAAGCGTAAAATGTCTATAAATGATTTTTTTGAACAAAGTGATAAATTATTATTAGATTTAAAATATGTAGATTTAAATGAATTATATACATCAATTGGTAATAATAAAATAACTGTTACTCAAATATTTAATATAATTAATAATGAAAATAAAACAAAAGAAGAACTTATTTTAAATAAAGCTACTAATAATACAGTAATTGTACCTAATGCTAAAAATGATATTATAGTAAAAGGTATTGATGATATTAAAGTAAATATTGCATCTTGTTGTAAACCAGTTCCAAACGATAGAATAGTAGGTTATATTACTAAAGGTAATGGTATTACTGTTCATAGATCTATCTGTCCTAATATAAGTGAATTAGAAGAAAGAATTATTGATGTTAATTGGAATAGTGAAATTAGTAAAAAGTATCCAACTACTATATTAATTCATGCAAGTGAAAATAAAAATATTTTATTAGATATAGTTTCTAAAACAACATCATCAGATATAACAGTTCAAAGTATCAATACAATAGCATCATCTGAAAATAATTTATATGAAATAACAGTATTAGTATCTAATAAAGAAAGGTTAATTAAATTTATAAATGAAATTAATTCAATTAACAATATTGATGATGTTGAAAGGTTGATAAAATGAAAGTTGTCCTTCAAAGAGTAAGTAACGCTAATGTAAAAATAAATGATTCTATAAATGGCAGTATAGAAAATGGCTTAGTAATATTAGTTGGTTTTACTCATGGTGATACTATTAATGATATAAATTATATTGTAAATAAAATAGTTAATTTAAGAATATTTGATGATGAAGATGGAGTTATGAATAAATCTATTTTAGATATTCAGGGAACTATTTTAAGTATTTCACAGTTTACTTTATATGCAGATACTAAAAAAGGTAGAAGACCTAGTTATATAAATGCTTTAAATGGTAAAGAAGCATCTGAATTATATGATATTTTTAATAAAAAATTAAATGAATATATTCATATAGAAACTGGAATATTTGGAAGCGATATGCAAGTTACTTTAACTAATAATGGTCCAGTTACAATAATAATGGAAAGTAGGTAATTTTATGATAAAAAATAGATTGGATTTCAAATTAATCAATCTAGCTTTACTAGTTTTAATTGTTTTTATGTTATATCAAACTAGTAATTTATGGATTAATATAGTTATTCTTTTATCTAAAATTATTTTTCCATTTTTAATAGCATTTGCTGTATCTTATGCTTTATATCCATTTGCAAAATTTTTACAAAAACATAATATTCCTAAAAAACTAAGTTATTTAATCGTTATATGTTCAGTAATAGCTGTTTTTGGAATAACTATTTTTACAGTATTACCTTTATTATTTAATCAATTAGGTAGTTTATTTAATAGTATAATAGCTTTTATTAAGGAAATATCTTTAGAGTATGATATTGATTTTGGACCTCTTCAAGATACTTTATCCTCTAGTTTTAATGATATTATTAAGACTTTAGGAAAATACATATCTGATGGTGCTATTACAGCTATTAGTATATCAGTAAACTATTTATCAATAGCTTTTATAGCCATTGCATCTGCTATATACTTTTTAATAGATATGGATAAAATTAGAGATAAAATAAAATACTTACTTTCTAATAAAAAGAAAATATATAATTATGTAAGAGAGTTGGACCATGCTATGAAAAATTATTTAACAGGATTTATTGAAATAGTTTTCATAACTATATTTGAATATTCTATAGCATTTTTAATAGTAGGTCATCCAAATGCCATATTACTAGGTTTTTTAGCAGCTATTGGCTCTTTAATACCTTATTTTGGAGGAATGTTTACTAATTTAATAGCTGCTATTACAGCTTTTGTTATAAGCCCAGCGCTATTTATTAAAACTGTTATAGCATTCTTTATATTATCATTTTTAGATAGTTATGTAATAAATCCATTTGTATATGGCAAAACAAATGAAGTTCATCCATTAATAGTAATACTAGCTGTATTTGCAGGAGGAAAAATATGGGGAATTATGGGAATAGTTATATCATTACCAGTGGCTATTATGATTCTTACAACTTATCATTACTTTAAACATGATATAAATAAAAAAATAGAAGTCACTAAAAGAAAAAAGTATTTAAAAATAGATAAATTCTTAAGAAAATCTTAAGAATTTTTATTTAAAAAATATAGTAATTTTTGCTTACTTTTTATAAGTTCTTAAATGCTCTTATAGTTGTCTTATTTATAGGGATTTACGACCTTTTTATTTTCAGAAGATATCACATATATTTTTATAATTTCTTATATTTTTGATTTTAAAAGTAGTAAATTAGTAGTAATTTTTCAATAATGGTTTTGTATCATCAATTTTAAATGTTAAAAAAATACTATGCATGTCCATAGTATCAAAATATATCTTTATAAGCGAGACTAGTGGCGCAGTCACTAAAATCCTCACCATAATAAGGATAGTATTACCCTTATTGTGTAGCATTCATTTTTTATAACTCTTCATTTTAAAATTAGAAATATTTTGTTTCTAATTATTATAAAATTTTCTTGAATAATATTTTATCTTTTCTTTATTAATTTCATGAACTAATACTTTATCTCTTCTAGAATAATCATATATTGGAATGTCAATACCAAGTTCTTCTAATAATAAATTTATTTTTATCAATTCTATCATTGGATCTCTTTCGAACCTAGTTATCCTTTTTTGCATTTCTAATAAATTATATACTATTCCAATAATATAAGTGTGCTGTATAAAATAATAATATTGATATTCACCATCATAGTTTCCCATACGTCTTGGATCCTTTGTATCAATATATCTTTCATATTCATCTATATTCACACATTTGATAGGTTCTATACCATTAATAATAAAGGATGGTTTTAATGTGGCATAAAAACGGAAGCATTGATTATCTGGAATAGTTATTTTCGATAAGCTTATATAATATTTGCCATTATAAACACCACACCCAGGCTTATGCAATAATTCATTGCACTTAATTCCTTCAGTTAATATAGATGCATATTTATTTTTATCGTAATAAATAGAATGATAAAACCACTCTAAATTTATTTCACATTTTTTCTCTATTTTCTCTATGATATCAATGTCCACAATTTATCACTTCCTCTTTTTTAAATTATTATTTAAAAATAATTTTCTCTTTTTAATATATTTTAACTACTTAATACCAAAAAAAACATTTCAATTATTATAACATATTTTTTTAAAATGAAACTTCAATATAAAGTAGTAAATTGGTAGTAAATCAAACTTAAAAAATTACAAATTAGTCTTTAAATAAAGGGATTCTATAGTTAATTAATATTTTTTTAAATAAAACTTATTTACTTTCAAAATATAGATAATTAAAAAAAATATATAAGTGATGAATTATAATATTAGGTAATGATGCCTATATTTTATATTAACCACTTTTTAATAAATTCAACTAAAATAACTATTCAATTTTAATAAAACATTAATTCATATGTGTATTATAATAAAAATATGTCAATAATTGTATTTTTTTAAGATATTTTATTTTCATCTTTAATAAATAATGAATTTGTTATATAATAATTATATAGACTAAAGGAGTTAATAAAATGAAAAATAGAGGTTTTACATTAATTGAAATATTAGGAGTTTTAATTATTCTTGGAATTATAACAGCAATTACTCTTCCAGTTGCAAAGAAATATATAAGTAGTTCAAAACAAAAACTATATGATGAACAAATAAATGGAATAAAAGGAAGCCTAAAAGATTGGGCACATGAAAATATATTTTTACTTCCAGAATCAACAGAAACAATAACTTTATCTTTAGGACAACTAAAACAATCTGGTCATACAACAAGAGTTATAAAAAATCCTAAAAATAATAAATGTTTTTCTAATGAATCTTTATTAACAATATCTAAAAAAAATAATAACTATATTTATGATGTAAAGGAAATAATAGAAGTTAATTGTGACTTATTAGAGAATGCTCCAACTATTAAAATAAATGGTGATGAAGTTAAATATTTAAATATAGGTGATTCTTATAAAGAAGAAGGAGCTTCTTCTAAAAGTAGTAATGGTAGTGATATTTCTAGTAATATAACATCTACTATTATAGGTGATTCTAATACTGTAGATACAAGTAAAAAGGGGATATATAATGTTATTTATAGTATTAATGATTCAGGTAAAATAATGACTGCTATTAGAACCATTATAGTTAGACAAAGTATACTAACATCTAATAATAGTTGTATTAATAATACTAATAAATGTGAAAATGGAACTTTAGTAAATGTAAAAGTAAATGATAAAGAAAACTATGATTTTTATGTAATTAAAGATGATGGGAATGAATTAACACTTATAATGAATAAAAATTTAGGAAGTAGAGTTTTTTGGATCACAAAAGAAGATTATTTAGAATCAGGTGGAACTGCTTGGAATGAACTAGTAGGAACAAATTCTAAAGGTCCACTTACTGTATTAAAAGCATTAGAGATACGAACACAAAATTGGACAAATATAAAATCTTATGATTATACATTAATAGATGATAAACCAATACCTGAAAAATATGGTTCTAAAGTAGCATATGAACCAATTAAAAGAACTAATGTTAGGGCTAGATTATTAACCTTTACAGAAGCTTTAACATTGGGATGTGAATATAAAGAAAAAAATACTTGTCCAAAATATTTATATGAAAATTTAGGATTAGCCAATACAGATGAAGAAGCAGTAGCATATTGGTTATCTACTTCAGACTCTAATTATATTACTTGTGCTACTAATATAACTTTTGAAGGAGATATAAATAGTGATGATACTACTTATTCTAGGCCTTATGGCGTAAGACCAGTTATAAAAGTATCTAAAACTATATAAAAAAGATCTAAGATAATAATTTATATATTTCATCTAGATCTTTTTTAGTTTGTTTTTTAATATAATAAGGTTTTAAATGTAAATGGAAATGTTTAACCTCTTGAACATACCCATTATTTTGAATTAAAGTTAATCCATCAATATTAAGTCTTTCTTCTAATAATTTTTTCATTTTTTTAGCAACTTCTATTATATGAGCAAATGTCTCACTATCCATTGAATCCAAATCTAATATATGCTTTTTAGGAATAATTAATAAATGTCCATTAGAATCAGGATTAGCATCTAAAAAAACTAAAACTTTTTCATCTTCATAAACAGTATATGAGGGAATTTCTTTATTAATAATTTTACAAAATATACAATTCATTTTATCACCTAAACTAATTATATCATTTATGAATTAGATATAAAAGAAAAAAAGTTTTAATTTATAAAACTTTTATGTGAATATCTGCGAATATTCTATTTTATATTGTAACAAATAACATAATTTTAATCATCAATATTTATTTTTTATTCTAGGTATTAGTTTTATATATATATAACTATAACTTTGACTATTCTTTAAAAAACCTGCATATCTTATTTCTTCTTTATCATAGCTAGATATAGGAACATCAAAGTAGTAATACTTATTATTTAAATTAACTAAATTCCAAGAATATGTTTTATTATTTATAAGACCAATAGTTATAATTGAATTAATATTTAAATTTTGAAGTAAAATTTGACTAGCTTTAGAATAACCTAAATGATTAGGCTCATGTTTACCATTTAAAGCACTATAACTAGACATTCCCATAATATTGTCATTAGTATTATAAGTATTATTTTTACTTAAATATTCATAAACATGTTTAGATTTATCATAATTGTTCATATCTTTAGTATCATTCTTAATAGTTTCAATTAGTTTTTCAGTTTCAGTAACAGCTTTTTGGTTTTCTTCTTTAGTCAAAACATAATTAATATGAATAATTCTACTGTTAACTTTAACTTCACTAATTTTAAAACTACCAAGTTGTAAAAGTTCTGGATGATCCATATTAATAGCATCAAAAACTTTTAATAAATATTCACTAGGATATTTAATTTTATCAGTGTTTATTTCAATTTCATTATCAAAGTTTTTAACAGAATTCAAAAGCTTTATATATATTTCTTTCTGCCTATCATCAAGTATATATTTATAATGTCTACCATCTGATTTATATAAATTATTTATATTATGAATCTCATCTACTTTAATATTCTCGATAGTAGTAATTTTACTTAATATATTTTTATATCTAATTTCGTTAGAAACTAGAAGACATACAATTATAAATACTACTAATATAATTAAACCTAATTTAGTTGTATAATGAAATTTTTTAGAATTTCTTTTATCATCAATTATATTTTTAGTTAATAATGTGCCACACTGTAAGCATACAGCCTGTTCATCTTTAATTTCAATTCCACATCTTGGACATGTCATAATATCACCAACAAAATTATATCATGAAAAGTAAAAAAATAAAAATGAACATAACTCTTTATCTTTTTCTTCAAAAACAAAATAAATTATTGTATAATATTAAATGGAGATGATGATATGCATACATTAAAAATAGATAATTTGTTTGTAGAAATAGATGGTAAAGAAATATTAAAAGGATTAGCTTTAGAAATAAAATCAGGTGAAATTCATGCGATTATGGGTCCTAATGGAACTGGAAAATCAACTCTATCTAAAGTTATAATGGGAGATAAAAATTATAAAATAACTAAAGGTAATATTTATTTTGATAATGAATTAATAAATGAATTAACCACTGATAAAAGAGCACAATTAGGAATTTTTTTAGGTTTACAAATGCCTTTAGAAATACCAGGTGTTACAAATGCTGATATGTTAAGAACAGCTTTAAATCAAAAAGATGGAAAAAATTTTAAATTAATGCCATTTATAAAAAAAATGGATAAAGTTGTCAAAAAATTAAATATGGATTCATCTATGATTCATAGAGGTATAAATCAAGGATTTTCTGGAGGAGAACGTAAAAAGAATGAAATACTACAAATGTATATGTTAGAGCCTAATACTGTTTTATTAGATGAAATAGATTCAGGATTAGATGTAGACAGTTTAAAAGTAGTAGGAACTAATGTAATGGATTATTTTAATGAATATCAACCAGGAATTTTAGTGATTACACATTATCAAAGACTACTTGAGTATATAAAACCAAATTTTGTTCATATTATGATTGATGGTAAAATAGTTAAAAGTGGCGATTATAGTTTAGTTAAAGAAATAGAAGATAATGGTTATAAAAATATTTTAAATATTAGTACTAATTCATTAGAGGAAAATAACAATCATGAATAAAATATTAGTGGTAGATGAAACTATTGAATCATTAGAACTAGATAGTAGTATTAAATGTGTACTAATACCTAAAAACAGTTTATTTGAAGTAAATACTTTAAAAATAGATATTATAAAAAATTGTGATTTAAATATATTTTACAATATATTAAAAGAATCTAAATTAAATATAGAAATAAATATATTAGATAATATAATCTGCAATATAAATGAATTTAGAGAAGGTATTAAAAATAAAGTAAGATATCATTATGTAGTTAACTCTAATAGTAATTTAAATATATATAAATTTTATGATATACAAACAATAAAAGAATTTGTACAAATAGATTTAAATGGAATAAATGCTAAAATAAATTATAACTTTAAAACGATAAGTAAAGAAAGTGAAAAATATGATTTAACTATTTATCATAATAGTCCCAATACTAATAGTAATATTATTAATAATGGAATTAATATAAAAGATGGTAATCTAATATTCAATGTTTCAAGTTTTGTTAGTATTGATAATATTAAATGCAATGTTATTCAAAATAGTAGAATTATTAATTTAACAGATAATAAATGTATAATATGTCCTAATCTTTATATTGATGAATATGATGTATCAGCTTCTCATTCAGCTCATATAGGATCATTTAAAGAAGATGAAATATTTTATTTAATGAGTAGAGGAATAACTAAAAAAAGAGCAGATATTTTATTAATAAAAGGATTTTTAACACATAATATGAATTCTTTACTACCGAAAATAGAAAAAACAGTAAATAAGTATTGGAGGTGATTTTATGAATCGTGACGATTTTAATATGCTTAAACAAGATATTATTTATTTAGATAATGGAGCTACTACTTTAAAACCTAAAATATTAAGTGAAACAGTAAGTGAATATTATAATAACTATAGTGCAAATGCTCATAGAGGAGACTATGATATAAGTTTAAAAGT
Organism: uncultured Mycoplasmatota bacterium; assembly: GCA_947646095.1. Classification (GTDB taxonomy): domain Bacteria; phylum Bacillota_I; class Bacilli_A; order RF39; family UBA660; genus SIG208. The sequence continues at coordinate 9,916 of CANSFI010000022.1, read as the reverse complement.
TGATACAATGTATGAAAGATCAAGACATCTAGTAAAAGAATTTATAAACGCAAATGAAGCTAAAGAAATAATTTTTACTAGTGGAGCAACAGATTCTCTAAACATAGTAATTAACGGTTATTTTAAATACTATTTAAAAGAAAATGATGAAGTATTAATTACTAAAAGTGAGCATGCATCAAATGTTCTTCCATGGTTTGAAATCAGTGATAAAATTGGAATACAAGTAAAATATATTCCATTAAATGAAGAATATAAAGTGACTTTAGATAATGTAAAAAAATCTATAACAGATAAAACAAAAGTTATATCACTTGCTCACATTACTAATGTAGTAGGTGATATTAGACCAATTAAGGAAATAATAGAATATGCTCATAAAAATAATATTTTAGTTGTAGTTGATGGAGCTCAAAGTGTCCCACATACAAAAATTGATGTTCAAGATTTAGATATAGATTTTTTAGGTTTTTCAGCTCATAAAATGTGTGGTCCTACAGGAGTAGGAGTTTTATATGGTAAAGAAAAACTACTTGAACAATTGCACCCAACTGTAGTAGGTGGTGGAATGAATGCTAGTTTTTCATCAGAAACAGATAGGGTATATAGTGAACTTCCTAATCGTTTAGAAGCAGGAACTCCTAATATAGCAGGTGTTATTGGTTTTGGTAGCATAATAGAGTATTTAAATAATATAGGTATGCAAAAAATACATGACTATGAAGTAAAATTAAGAGAATACTTAATTTATGGATTAAAACAAATACCAAATGTAATAATATATAATGATAGTAGCGAAAGTGGTATAGTTACAATTAATTATAAAGATGTTTTTGCTCAAGATTTAGCTATCTATTTAAATAAATATAATATTTGTGTTAGAGCTGGTAACCATTGTGCTAAAATATTAAAAGAAGAATTAGGTATTAAAAACACTTGCAGAATTAGTCTATATTTTTATAATAATGAAAAAGATATTGATGCCTTATTACAGGCTTTAAGTAATCCAAAATTAATTGAAGAAATAATTTAAACTGTCTTTTGACAGTTTTTCTTTAAAAAAATAAAATTTGATAGATTTAAATAAAATAAAATAAAACTAAATAAGAAATTAAAAATTAGGTAAATAGATAATAAAAATTCGAAAGTAAAAAAAATAAAATATTAAATAACAGTCATTTTTATAATAGTTTATAATGTGTTATTATCAAATTAGAAAGAAGAAAAAAATTATTATTTTCAGATACAATGTTTCAAAATGAAAATAGAATAAAATATTCATGTAAATTATTATCATACTATTTAAACATAAGTTATAAAGAATTATTAGAAAATTTAAGATTATCAGAAAATGAATTGGATAAAGAGTATGAAAAAGATGTATCATTAAGATGTGATTATGTAACAAATATAAGAAAAAAATAGTATACTAGTGGTATAGAAAGCTTAAATGAAGGTGAAAAATTTATATTAGGATTAATAGAGCCAAATATAGAAGAATCTATAAAACTAGGAAAGGATATTAAAGAGATAGAAGAATATATAAATGAAGTGACTTATACTAGTAGAGATGAACTTATATTAGAATCATATGATAAAGAATGGGCTTTAAAAGATCAAGGTAAAAGAGAAGGATAGAGGAAGGAATATCAAAAGGTTTAAAAAAGGTATTAAACAAAGAGAAAAAGATATTGTTATATCAATGTAAAAAAAAGAATTAGATATTAAATTTATATCAGAGATAACTAAATTTATCAGAAAAAGAAATTATTAAAATAAGAGAATCAATTGCTAAAAAGTAGTTTTTTTCACAATTTGTCGATTTAATTTTAAATTTTGTGAATTAAAGTATAAACTTAATAGGTTACTTTTATAAATTTGTGTTAAAATAATATTGTGGTGATAATATGTTAGATGTTATAAAAAAATTAAAAAATATATTTATTATATTATTTTTGATAATTATTCTTAGTACATACATATTATTATCTTTTTTATATTTAAGAGGTCCAATTATAACTTTAAAAGGTAAATTAGAAAAAACAATAAATGTTAATGATTATTATAAAGAGGAAGGTTATAAGGCTAAATATATATATTATGATTTAACAAATGAAATTATAGTTAATAATAACATTAATAGTAATAAATTAGGAGATTATAATGTTTATTATAAAATAAAGTATAATAACAAAGAATATACACAAAAAAGATTAATTCATATCAAAGATATAGAAAAGCCTATTATAACTTTAAATGAAAATTCTTCTGCTTGTCCTAATAAAGAATTTGTTGAAACTGGTTATGAAGTAAGTGATAATTATGATTCAGATTTAAAAGATAAAGTCATAGTAGAAAAAAATAAAAATGAATGGATTTATACAGTAAGTGATAGTAGTGGTAATAAAGCAAAAAAAATAAGAAAAATAATTTACGAAGATAATATTAAACCTAAAATTACTTTAAATAGTCCTAACTATAATATATATATAAATTCTACTTATACAGACCCTGGATATAGTGTATCTGACAACTGCAGCGATGATTTGAAAAATAAAGTAAAAATAACTGGAACAGTAGATACTAAAAAACTAGGTAAATATATTATTACCTATGAAGTAACTGATGAAAGTGGAAATAAAACAAAAGAAACGAGAACGGTCAATGTAGTAAATAGACCAATATTTGTAAGCAAAGCCATTTATTTAACATTTGATGATGGACCAAGTGCTAATATAACTCCCAAAATATTAGATATTTTAAAAGAAGAAGGAGCACATGCCACATTTTTTATAAATGATCATGGTAGAAATTTGGACTATATAATTAAAAGAGCTGTTGATGAAGGTCATACAGTCGCAAGTCATACTTTAAGTCATAATTTTTATTCAGTTTATGCATCAGAAAACGCTTTCTTTAAAGAAATTGATGGGGTTCACAATATTATATATAATGCATCAGGAAAAAGAAATAAAATATTTAGATTTCCAGGTGGAAGCTCTAATACTATCAGTCGATTCAATCCAAAAATCATGACTAGACTAGTAAAAATGGCTGATAGTAATGGTTATTTATTTTATGATTGGACAATAGATTCAAATGATGCTGGTGGTTCCAATACTAAAGAATCTATATATAATAATGTAACTAAATATATGGGATATCAATCACTTAATATTGTTCTAATGCATGATTCTGCTAATAAATATGCAACCCTAAATGCTTTAAGAGATATTATTAGATATGGAAAACAAAATGGTTTTACATTTCTTCCTATAACAGAAACAACTCCTCAATCAAGACATCATATTAACAATTAAAAGAGTAATTATAAAATAAAATTAATTACTCTTTTCTTATTTAAAATGAAAATTAGTAAAATAATTTTTTCATTATTCTGTTGTTAAATAATAAATAATTTGGTATAATTTTATTATGATATGAGGGTGCTAATATGAGGAATAAGAAAGGTCAAGCTTTAATTGAATTTATTGTTATAATTCCTGTTTTTTTTACGATCTTATTTAGTGCTATTGATTTAGGCAATATTATATACAAAAAATATGTTTTAGAAAATGAGCTAGATTATATAGTTGAATTATATAGACAAAATAAAATTGATGAAATGAATAGCTATTCTAATAGTAAAGCTTTTAAAACAAACATCCTATCTAATGAAGATATGACTACAATAAAATTAGAACAGACCATATCAGTAAATACACCAGGCGTAAACCTAATTATAGGAAATCCTTATAAAATAAGTGTAGATAGAGTGATTTATAATGAATAAAAAGGGCCAAGTATTAATTGCTTTTATTCTATTACTTCCTATTATATTTATGTTTTTAGGACTACTTATAGATTGCGGTTATTTATTACTAGAAAAACGTAATGTTGATAATAACACAAAAGATGCTTTAAAATATGGATTAAAAATAGTAGATGAAGATGAAAAAATAGTAGAAAGTAAAATAAAAAAACAATTAAATTCAAATATAGAAGATGTAAAAAAATTAGATATTAAAATAGAAAATAAAATTATAGAAATAAATGTAGAAAAGACTAAAAAAAGTATATTTACAGTAATATTCTCTAGATATGAATATCTTATTACTAGTCACTATAGAGGATATATAAATGAAAATAAAATTGTCATACGAAAGGTGTAGGTGCATTTATGGGAGCATTTAAAGGAAAAATATTAACAGTTACATCAGTTAAAGGAGGAACAGGAAAAACAACAACTCTTTTAAATTTAGCTGGTATATATTCAAATATAAATAAAAAAGTATTAATAATTGATTTAGATTTATATACAGGAGCAATTGCTCCAACTTTAAATCTAGAAATAAATTCAGATATATATCAATTAGTTGATGATTTAACTAATAATCGTTTTGATTATATTGAAAATTATATTTTAAAATATAATGACAATATAGATGTTTTAGCTGCCCCTAAGGATCCTAGATTTGCAAGCAAAATAAATAGTAAATATATTAAAGTAATTCTAAATAGAGCTGCTATGAAATATGATATTATCTTAATTGATACTAATCATGCTTTAGATGAAAAAAACATAATTACCTTAGATAGTAGTGATAAAATACTTTATATAATAAATAATGATCCAATTGATTTAAAAAATATGAAAACATTAGTATCTATTTATAAAAATTTAGAAAAAGATAATTATTTTATTATTCTTAATGAATCACTTAATAAAACTCAAAATTATTTTACTAATTATGATATTAAAAATATTATAAAGCATAATATTGATTTTATAATTCCAAATAGTTTTTATGTGAAAAATATTGATAAATATGTAATTGATGGAAGTATTTTAACTTTAGATAAACGAATAAAAAAATTATATAAAAAAGGAGTTCAAGAAATAGAAAATATAGCTGTTAATATCATTAAAGAAGGGAAAGTGAAAGAATGAAAAATCTAGCTGATGAATTTAATATAAATGTAGAAAATCCTGTATATGAAGAAGTAATAGATTATGAAGCTTTTCCTAATAAACCTTTACTTGAAGAACTTAGAAATAAAATAATTCAAAATTTAATTGATCACAATATCAATAGTGCTATAAACTTAGATGATTTTATAAAAAAAGAAACTGATAAAACATTAGAAGGATATGATATATCAAATGTTGAAAGAAGTTATTTATATAATTTAATAGATAATGAAATAAATGGTTGTGGGCCAATAACAGAACTTATTGAAGATAAAAATATTACTGAAATTATGGTTAATGGACCAGATGAAATATATATTGAACTAGATGGTAAAGTAGTAAGAGATAATAGTATTTCATTTATCAATAACGATCATATTATTAGAACTATTCAACGTATGATTCAACCATTAGGAAGAACTATTGACCTTGCTAATCCAATGGTAGATGCTAGACTTGATGATGGCTCAAGACTTAATGCAGTAATACCACCACTTGCCATCAATGGACCAGTTTTAACAATTAGAAAATTTAAAGAAGAACTTGCTAATATTGATGATTTTTTAAGGAGTGGTACTCTAACACCATATATGGCTAGATTTTTAGAAGCTAGTGTTCAAGCCAGATTAAATATGGTAATATGTGGTGGTACAGGTAGTGGAAAAACAACTTTACTTAATGTATTATCATCATTTATAGGTGATGATGAACGTATTATTACAATTGAAGATGCAGCTGAACTAAGACTTAAACAAAACCATGTAATATCTCTAGAAACTCGATTAGTTAACTATGAAGGTGGGGGAGAAGTTACCATTAGAGATTTAGTTATAAATTCTCTTCGTATGCGTCCAGATCGTATAATAGTAGGTGAGGTTCGTGGTAAAGAAGCTTTTGATATGCTTCAAGCCATGAATACAGGACATACAGGAAGTATGACAACTATGCATGCCAATTCTTCAGATGATGCTTTAAATAGACTTGAAACAATGATTTTAATGGCTGGAATGGAGATACCTATTAAAGCAATTCGTGAATATATAGAAAGTGCAATTGATATAGTTGTTGAAGTAGAGCGTTTAAGTGATGGTAGACGTCGTATTACTAACATAAGTGAAATTGTTGGTTTTAAAGATGATGTTATCGAATTAAAACGTATATTTGGATTTATGCAAACAGGTATTTTGGATAATGGTGAAGTAAAAGGAGAATTTATTTTAGAAAAATATGTTCCAAAAGTATATAACAAAATAAAATCCCATGGAATAGATACATTAAAAGATATTTTTGAGCAGGGGTGATAGTATGAATGAAAATGTTGATAGTTTAAATATCACTAGTCAAATTAAACCTATCAATAAAGATATAATTGTTGAATATACAAAAAAGGATTCGATAGTAAGTTATAACTATAATTTATATAAAGATAATAAAATAATTGATACATATAGTTCTACCAATAAAAAAACATCTATAATTATGGATGAAACAGGTGAATATAAAATAGTTATAAATGAAATTGATATAAATGGTAATATAAATACCATTAATAGTGGTATTTATAGGATTGATAAAGAAAAACCAGTAATAAATGTAAGTAATCAATTATTAACTATGCATAAAGGTGATAAATTAGATTTACTTTCAGATATTAAAGTAATAGATAATATTGATGGTGATATAACTAGTAAAGTAACCACTAATTATAATGAATTAGATTTTAATACATTAGGCATAAAAAAATTAATTTATTCAGTAACTGATGAAGCAGGAAATACTGCTACTAAAACAGTTAATATAAATGTAGTAAGTAATATATCAAGTAGCTTAATTTATATTCAAATAGGTATAATAACATTATTAATATTTTTGTTTTTCTTAATTCTTTCTTTTAGAAGAAGTGCTAAACTAGAAAAAAGAATCAGTAAATTTAGTATAAGACCAATTAAAGATAATACAATATCTTTATTTGATAATCTTATAAATTTTTATCAAAAATTAGTTTTAAAGATATCTAAAATAATAAATAAATCAATCTTTATACAAAAGTATAGTAAAAGATTTAATAAATATTTACCTCTTTGTAATAATTTATATAAAGAACCAATTGATTTTGTATCATCTAAGATAGTTATATCTTTAATATTTTTATCCCTAGCAGTATTTTCAAAAACAATTCAATATAAATTAATAAGTGTATATGAATTATTTATTCCAATTATAATAGGTTTCTTTGTATTAGATATAATATATTTATCTAAATATAAATTATATCGTAATAGAATGGAAAACGATTTATTACAAGCGATAATAATCATGAATAATGCCTTTAAATCAGGTAGAAGTATAACTCAAGCTATTAAACTTGTTACAACTGAGTTAGAAGGACCAATTAAAGAAGAATTTAGAAAAATGGATTTAGAACTTAACTTTGGATTAAGTATCGATATCGTATTTAAAAGATTTTCAGAGCGTATTAATATGGAAGAAGTAACCTACTTAACAGCTTCTCTTTCAATACTAAATAAAACAGGAGGCAATATTATTAAAGTATTTTCTTCAATTGAAAGATCCTTATTTAATAAGAAAAAATTAAAATTAGAATTAAATGCTTTAATAGGATCTTCTAAATTAATTGTTTACGTTTTATTCTTAGTACCTATTTTCTTTATAATATTAGTTAGTTTAGTTAACCCAAATTATTTTCAAGCATTCTTTACTAATTCACTTGGAATAATTTTACTAGTATCTATGATTATCTATTATATAATTTATATAATAATTGTTAATAAAATAATGAAAGTAAGGATGTGACAATGTGAATAGTTCTGAAAATAGAATTATTAGAAAAATATATCGTAGTCAGGATATAGAGAATATAGAAGAAAAAATTAAAATGTTAGGAGATGCTAAATTAGATCCTGTAATGTTTATAAACATACGATTAATTACTAGTTTAGTTGTCTTTATTGCTGTTTTATATATTTCTAAAATGGGTTATATATTGGCACCATTTATAGCATTAGGATATTATTATCTTTACTATTTTGTTCTTATTCAACTGCCTTTAAAAAATAGAATAAGAAGACTAGATAATGAAGCATTACATTTCTTTGAAATATTAACACTTACTTTAGAATCAGGTCGTAATTTGGAAAAATCATTAGAAGTTACCATATCTAATGTTAACTCTGAATTATCTAACGAATTTAAAAGAGTTTTATTTGAAATGAAATTTGGTAGATCACTAATAGAAACATTAGAAGATATGAAAAAGCGCATGCCATCTGAGACTATTAATAATATACTTTTAAATATAACCCAAACTGATGTATTTGGTAATAGTATATTAGAAACAATGTATAATCAAGTTGATTTTTTAAGAGAAAAACAAATATTAGAAATAAAGGGACAGATTAATAAAATACCTAATAAAGTTAGTATTGTTTCAGTTATATTTGTTGTCCCACTTATTTTAGTTCTTATTTTGGGACCATTTGTTATTAATTTTTTAGGTTAAATATTGTATAATGATATAGGAGGAAATTAAATGAAATATTATTTAATCGGTATAAAAGGGGCTGGAATGAGTGCACTAGGACTTATTCTAAATGATTTAGGATATAATGTAGTTGGTTATGATGATGAAAAAAGTTATCAATTTACTGAAGATAAATTAAAAGAACGTGGTATAAAAGTGTATACTGAACCAAATAGTGAAGTAGATGAAAATACTATTATAGTTAGAAGTTCAGCTATTAAAGATGATCATGTAGAGATGCAAAAAGCTTTAGAATTAGATTTGAAAGTATATGAATATAATGAAATGTTAGGAAAACTTGCTAATATATTTGATTTAATAACTATTGCTGGATGTCATGGAAAAACAACAACTACATCTATGATGGCTCATGTTTTAGGTAATATTGTTGGTTGTAACTATCTAATTGGTGATGGAACAGGATTTGCTAGCAAAGAAAATAAAAAATTTATTATAGAAGCTTGTGAATATCGTAGACATTTCTTAGTATATGAACCAGATTATGCTGTAATTACTAATATTGATTTAGACCATGTTGATTACTTTAAAGATATTAATGATGTAATAGATGCTTATACTGAATACGCTAATAAAGCTTCTAAAATGGTTATAGCTTGTGGTGATGATCCATATACTAGAGTACTAGAATTAAATAAACCCTTATTTTACTATGGATTAGGTGAGGATAATGATATAGTTGCTAAAGATGTTGAATATACAAGTGAAGGAACTAGTTTTGATGTATTTGTTGAAGGAAACTATTATGGTCATTTTGATTTACCTTTATATGGTAAACATATGCTTTTAGATGCCTTAGCAGTTATAGCTGTTTGTTCTTATGAAAGACTAGAAGCTAAAGCTGTTGCTAAAGAATTAAAAACATTTAGTGGAGCTAATCGTAGATTTAGTGAAACTATAATAAACGATACTATTGTAGTAGATGACTATGCTCATCATCCTAATGAAGTAAAAGCTACTATTAAAGCAGCCAAACAAAAATATCCAGATAAAAAAATAGTTGCTGTATTTCAACCACATACATTTTCAAGAACTGAAGAATTTAGTGAGGATTTGGTAAAGGTTCTAAATAATGCAGATTATTCATTTATTTTAGACATTTTTCCAGCGAGGGAAAAACAGGAAGATTTTAAAGATGTAACAAGTAATATAATCGTTAAAGATCTAGAAAATGGTGAATTAATAACTGATGATACTTGGAGTAAATTAAAAGATTATAAAGGCTCAGTTGTTATTTTTATGAGTCCAAAACAAATACATACAATTATGGAAAATTTTATAAATTATTTAAAAGAAGATTAACTTCTTTTCTTGTTTATAAGGAAAGTGCGTTAGAAAGCGTAACAAAAAAACATTCACTAATAGTGAATATCAATACATTGAAA